>CANLED010000182.1 GCA_947489175.1 Chitinophagaceae bacterium
AGGGTTTATTGTGGTTCCTACCGTACACCGGTTATTCCACGCATTGCATATTGAAGAGGAATAAAAAATTATTGAACTGTGTTTTTTCTGCGCAATGATTTGCTGCTCACAAAATAGAGTGCAAAGCCACTGAAAACAGTAAAGAGCCCGAATATTGAAAATGCCCTTAAAAGTATATTTCCCAAGTTATCTCTGCCTTTGTAATCCATGGTATGCAGCATCCACAAAAAATCAAATACACGCCATTTGTCGTTTCTGAATTTTTGAACGGTACCCAACTCAGCTGAGACATAGACCGTTGTTTTTGAGGGATGTTTAAAAGACACAGCATAAGCGGGAAGCGGGTTCTCACGGTATTCGTGGTGGCCATTTGTATTGGTAATAAATTCTACTGACACCAATTCTGGGGTTCCATTGAAATATCTTTTCGCAACTTCGATAGCCTCCTGTTTTGAAAGAGGTCCGCGGAGATTTCCAGAAACAGCATCTGCTAAATGGTTCATGGCCTTCATCTCATGATCGTGCGTGGTGTTATCATGTATAGCACGAACACAACGAATTTGGTAGGTTGGCTTGCCCAGTATTTCAATTAGTTGAATAGATACCAATGAATCAATCTGGTGAAATTTTTTAATTGAATCAATGGCAGCAGTTGGAGAGACCAATTTAAGATTTACGGACAAAAGAGGAACTTTATTCTTTTGAAGATCACCATGAATTTCATCCATGTTGCTCCAACTAAAATAAAGTCCACCTAATGTCCACAACAAAAATTGTATACCAAGAACTAATCCAAGAGACCGATGAGTTCTGCGGATATAAAAATGCTTGCTTTTAGCCATTGTAAGACAATGAAGTAGCTGTAGATTTTATAAATCAGTAATTAATTTGAACCTTGGCACAAGCATTTTCATGATGGACCAAGCAAGCAGATAAGCTACAGCACAGAATGTAAACATGATGGTATATCCTGTTTCAATGTGACCTAAAGCTTTGTAGTGATCAAATAAAGCACCACCAACTTTGGTTACAATAACGCCGCCAATACCGCCTGCCATTCCACCAATACCAACGATGCTACCAATGGCTTTTTGAGGGAACATGTCTGAAACTGTTGTAAAAATATTGGCACTCCAAGCTTGGTGAGCTGATGCTCCAATTCCGATCAATATTACAGGAACCCAGAAACTTATGTAGCCGAAAGGTTGTGCCAATAAAACTACCAATGGAATTACGGCAATCATCAACATAGCACGAAGACGGCCATCATAAGGATTGTATCCTTTGTTGATAAAATATACAGGGAACCAGCCTCCACCGATGCTACCAAACATCGTTAAGCTGTACAGAACAACTAGAGGCAACATAATTTCGGTACCCGTCATTCCGTACTGATCTTTTAAGAATGCTGGTAACCAGAACAAGAAAAACCACCACACTCCGTCAGTCATAAATTTACCAATGGTGAAGGCCCAGGTTTGTCTGTAATTTAATAATTTAACCCAAGAAATTTTTTCCGGTTTTAATTCAGCAGTTTCAATAACAACTTCTTTGTTATCTGACTCCAATATGTAATTACGTTCAGCCGCGCTTAATCTTTTTTGTTTCGCGGGAATCTCATAGACTGCAAGCCAGAAGAACAGCCAAAGAAATCCAATTCCACCAATGATGATGAAAGCCATCTCCCAACCCCAGTTTGTCGCAATCCAAGGCACAGTAAGCGGAGCAAGGATGGCTCCAACATTTGTTCCCGAGTTGAAAATTCCGGTGGCAAATGAGCGTTCTTTTTTTGGAAAATATTCTGCAGTAACTTTTATGGCTGCAGGAAAGTTCCCCGCCTCACCCAATCCAAGTAGAGCCCGTGAAACCATGAAACCAAGGACTGAAATAGGAACTGATACTATTCCTATCCAACCCAATGCTGTTGATACTGCTGTACCAATTGGAATAGCAAAGGCATGCACAATGGCTCCAATTGACCAAATAATAATAGCCCAAGTGTAGCCCTTTTTAGTGCCTAATATATCAATAATACGACCTGCAAAAAGCATGCAAATAGCGTATGTAAATTGAAAGACGGAAGCAATATTTGCGTATTCGGAGTTTGACCACCCAAATTTATCTTCAAGCATTGGCTTCAATAAACTCAGCACTTGTCTATCAAGATAGTTTACTGTTGTTGCAAAAAACAACAAAGCGCATATAGTCCACCTAAATTTCCCAACCTTTTCAGCAGCAATTTGCATATTAGTATATTTAAGTTTTAAATATAATGAAATTTCGGCTTTATTTGGATTAAGCTACAGGCCAGTTGAAATAATTTTTATTGTTGTGATAACAAATGTCTTGAACTACTTTCCCAACCCATGGGATATCGTTAGGCAATTCACCATTTTCTATTTCGTTCCCGAGCAGGTTACAGAGTATGCGCCTGAAATATTCGTGTCGAGGAAAAGACAGAAAACTTCTTGAGTCAGTAAGCATGCCCACAAAGCGACTCAGTAGTCCCATATTGCTCAGTATATCAAGGTGATTGATAATCCCATCCTTTTGATCTAAAAACCACCATGCAGAGCCCCACTGCATTTTTCCGGGCAAGCTTCCATCATTGAAATTACCAATCATGGTAGCCATCATTTCATTGTCTGCCGGATTCAAGTTATAGAGAATGGTTTTAGCGAGGTTGTTATTTTTATCGAGGTTATTCAGGAATGTGCTAAGCGGTTTTCCATGGTTGAAACTACCCATAGAATCCCAACCAGCGTCTGGTCCAAGTTTTTGCAACATACGGGTATTGTTGTTTCTAATAGCCCCAAGATGAAACTGTTGAGTCCAGCCCTTTTCACAATCCCATTCTGCAAAATAAATCAACATGGCTGATTTGAATTTACGTTGTGAAATCGTGTCAAGCGTCAAACCTTTCAATAACTTTTCAAAAATCAATTCAATCTCTTTATCGGAATATTCATCAGCATATATTTCTTCCAAACCATGGTCAGATACTTTGCATCCCATCGAATCAAAGTAATCATGCCTGCTTTTTAAAGCTTGGATAAAATTGGAAAAATTGCTGATAGAAACATTGCAAACATTTTCCAACTTTGCTACATAAGAAAGAAACACAGCTGTGTTTGTTACATTCATGGCATTGTCTGGCCGAAAAGCAGGAACCATCAGCACTTCAGCTGTAGCGTCTTCTTTAAGTTTTTTATGAAATTCAAGGCTATCCGTAGGGTCATCTGTTGTACAAACAAGTTTTACATTCATCTTCTTCAACAAGTTTCTAACGGAGAATTCTTTAGTGTGAAGCATCGCAGAACCCTGATCGAATATAGCACGCGCTGAAGTTGGATTAAGTACTTCTGAAATTCCAAAATACCTTTGCAATTCCAAGTGTGTCCAATGATACAATGGATTTCTCAAAGTATTTGGAACGGTTTCTGCCCATTTATTGAATTTTTCCCAATCAGATTGATTGCCTGTAATATAATTTTCATCTATTCCGTTGGTGCGCATTGCGCGCCATTTGTAATGGTCCCCGTATAGCCAAGCTTGGGAAATATTTTGAAAAACTTTATCATTGGCAATTTCAGCTGGAGGAAGGTGGCAATGATAATCGATGATAGGCATATTTTTTGCGTACTCATGATATAGCAATTCTGCTGTATCTGATTGCAAAAGAAAGTTTTCGTCTAGAAATTTTTTCATGTTAATATTGAGGATGTTAAAATAAAAATTGGATGAATTAAAAAGTATAAAAGGTACTAATGCAAAAAATCAAATGATGATATCGTTTTTATGACCCCTTTTTTAAGTAGAGAATCAAGTTGTTTTTTTACTTCATCTTGAAAACCGTCAAGCTTGCTCAAATCCATTCCCCAGAAATCAATGTCTACAAAGGTCTTATCAACTACAGATGCAGAATCATTGCATCCCCACAAAAATGAAAAACAAGCTGCATTATCATCATTTATTTTATAAGGAATGCCATTTAGTTCTCCCCAATAGCTGTTCTGTAGATCTGGTTTGCATTTCATGAAAAGCAGAAATCCTGCAAATCCTAATGCCATGCAGATTGGATTTTTCTTTTCTTTTTGATAATATGAAACTATGAGTGGCACTGACCTCATGCGCATCTTAGATGAATATTGAGCAGAAATAGCAGACCATTTATGATCTATGAAAGGATTGGAGAATCGTTCTAGCACACTTGATGCAAAAAGATTGGCTTCATCTTCGTTGATGCTTGATGAAGTGATGGCTGAAACAATTTCGCTGTGCGATAAATGACTGATAAAAGAATGCATTGATGCATCTTTCATCGTAGTGCGCACAAGTTCAAAGTTTGCAAGAAAAGATAACCCACAGCTAAATGTATGGGTAGCATTGAGCAGACGTAATTTAAGTTCTTTGAATTTTTCAATATCGGGTACAATGAAACAACCATTGTCTGAATTAACAAAAGAAAGAATCTCTTTTACTCGAGGGGAATCAGATTCAATAGCCCACAGAGAAAAAGGCTCTGCCATGATCATCAATTCATCTTGATATCCCAATGCTTGTTGGCTTTTTTTAATGTCATCATCACTCATTTTTCCAGGTACAATTCGGTCGACCAACGAATTGCAACAATAATTTGCATCTCTCAGCCAATCGATAAATTGATCACTTAAGTTATTCTTGTGTGCAAGTTCAATCAAGATGTTGAACAATTTGGTTCCATTGTCTGAAATCAATTCTGTAGGTAAGATGACCATTCCAGCATCATGACTGCCATTAAAATTGCTATATCTGCGAAACAGAAATGACAATAACTTTCCAGGAAATGAAGTCGGTGGAGAGGCATGAATATCATCATCCATCAATACAATGCCAACTTCTGTGGTGTTTGAGATGATTACTTTCAAGTCGGGATTTGAAGCACATTCCAAAATGTCATTCCAATTTTCTTTGGCGGAAACAACCCTGCTTATAGATGAATTCAAAATTGAATAATCAACAACTTCAGCTGATTGAATTCCCCGCACGGATATTGTGTATAGGCAATCTTGTTCATCAAAAGAATTGGTGCTGCCGTTTGCTGTTGATTTTACAACTACAATCCGACCATTGAAACGCCCTTCCCTATTGGC
>CANLED010000183.1 GCA_947489175.1 Chitinophagaceae bacterium
AGCTAAAGCTACCAAAATAATTAACTCTACAGATTGCAAATGGGCAAAATAGGCTACCAATGCAGCAATACCAATACTGATCAAAATACCACCAACAGTACCCTCCCAGGTTTTTTTGGGAGACCATGAAGTTAGTGGTGTTTTACCGATAAGTGATCCCACCACATAAGCCATTGTGTCGTTTATCCAAATGGAGACGATGACCAATATCACAATAATTTGTCCGTTAAAGATTGCCAACGAATTGGGGAAAGATGTGCCTTCATGTTTAAAACCCCAAATCCATCCACTTCTCAAACTAATCAGCAATGCCAATGCAACAGAAACATAGATTAAGCCAGTCAATGATCTTAGAAAATGTTTGTATGAGTAATTTTTATTAAGCAACAATTGGGCTGGTAACAAAAATAGACATACCCTCACCAGCCAAAGTCCAACAATGTGCAAATGCACACCCATCACCTCTAACTTCCCCATCGTGGCAACAAGCAAAAAGCTCCATCCAAAAAGAGGAAAGACTACCCTATCTAGTACGCGTTTTTGTTTATAGGTTGGGTCGATTAATACAGATAGTTTTTGAAATTCATACCAGCATCCAAAATGCACAACCGTAAATAAAACAAAAAAACTCCACTCATTCCAGAGCAACCCAGTTAACATTATTACTGCATAGAAAAAAGCAGTTTTTGCCCTTGTTTTAAAAACTGATGAGTCTAATGCCATATTTAGTTAATTTAATTGAATTTCTGTGAGGATTTCCATTGCCTCCATTTTAAAAACTAATGGAACCCAAATTTCAGATTCACCTAAAAAAACATAGTTTGAATCTTGCTTGTTGATGATATTTACGGGAATATCTTTTTCTTCGAGAATAGAAGCCACCATGGCGGCTTTTACCGAATCATTAAATCCACACAATTTAAAATAGTCTTTCATGGTATAATTAAATGGATTGTTTAATGCTCGCATCAGAAACTAATGCGTTATCTTTCGCGATTGAATTTTTATACCATTTGAATAAATAAAAAATGGCCGGTACTGCAAAAAACAAAAGAGATAAGGGGAACTTATCATCCATGCCGTCCTCAATATTTTTACCACTCATTTTCAAGATATAAACTTGCACTACAGCAACTGCGTTGTTAAAAAAATGGGCTAAGATGGGGATCCACAAATTACCGCTTTTTGCAAATAGAAACCCCAAAACAATGCCCATGGCTGTTCGTGATAAAAATCCATAAAAGGAAAAATGTATTGCACTGAAAAGTAAAGAAGTTACTACAACACTAACCAACACATTGCCAGTAGCCCTGGTCATCATTTGTTGAAATCCTCCACGAAAAAAAACCTCCTCAAAAATTGCAGGCGCCAAAGCCATTACTACTAAAGAAACTAAAAGGTCTGGGATACCAGACATTTCAGAAAGTACTTTAACTTGTTTCATGTAAGCATCTTCCAAACCCTTGAAATAAGTTGTAAGTCCTGGAGATAATGGAATCATCTCAGTCATTGTTGCCAATGCACCTGAAAGCACAACGGTTGCAGCCATAACTAATATGCCGATCCCAATGGTTTTGAGTGAATTTTTTTGGGTAAATCCCAAATAAGTCAATGGCTTTTTATTTAAAATCAATGCTGCACCAATTGCCGGAATTAAAAAAATGAATGCCGCTAAAACAGTTTGAATAATTCTAACCTCATTCACAAAAGCAGGATCCATCATAGAAGTTTGCATTTGTGAAATCGATTGGCCGGTCATCAGCTTCCACAAAACAACTGAAAATCCACCTCCAACTACAAAACCGGCACCCATAAAAGCAATTAAAATGAAAAGCCCAGCTCGATCTGTCATACCCGGCCTATTTTGATTCATCATATCCATATTATCTAAATGAGTTTAATGGTGTATAGAAAAGCAAATTTGTACCTTTGCATTCCACAATATGATAAAGATAGGCAAGATAGAATTACAAACATTCCCTTTGTTGCTTGCTCCCATGGAAGACGTAAGCGACCCTCCCTTTCGTGCTGTTTGCAAAAAAAACGGTGCAGACCTCATGTACACTGAGTTTATCAGCAGCGAGGGGTTAATAAGAGATGCCATAAAAAGCAGGCAGAAACTGGATATTTTTGAAGAAGAAAGACCCGTTGGAATACAAATTTTTGGTGGTGATGAAGATGCGATGGCCATGAGTGCGCGGATTGTGGATACCGTTCAACCTGATTTATTAGACATCAACTTTGGTTGTCCAGTTAAAAAAGTGGTTTGTAAAGGTGCTGGTGCAGCTGTACTGAAAGACATTGATTTGATGATTAGGTTAACCAAGGCTGTCATCAAATCTACCACCGTACCAGTTACCGTAAAGACAAGGCTGGGCTGGGATTTTGACAGCATCAATATCATAGAGGTGGCTGAAAGGCTCCAGGATGTTGGCGTTCAGGCATTGGCTATTCATGGAAGAACAAGAAGCCAATTATACAAAGGCGAGGCGGACTGGAGTTGGATTGAAAAAGTGAAAAACAATCCACGCATTCACATTCCTATTTTTGGAAATGGTGACATCGATTCACCTGAAAAAGCGTTGGAATATAAAAATAAGTATGGCGTTGATGGAATCATGATAGGAAGGGCCGCAATAGGCTATCCCTGGTTTTTCAGAGAAGTGAAACACTACTTTGCCACTGGCGAAAAACTAGCTCCACCCACTTTAGAAGAACGCATGGATGTGATTAGGCAGCATCTTAATGCCTCTGTTAAATGGAAAGGACCAAGGGTTGGTATTTTCGAAATGAGGAGACATTATGCAAACTATCTAAAGGGAATCCAAAACATTAAACCACTCAGGTCTCAACTAGTACTGATGAATACAATGGAAGAAGTTGAAGAAGCATTGTTGACATTTGAACAAGGATTGGCGGGTGCCGAAATGGATTGATGTTTAGAGAATTTTTTATTTTAAGGTAAGTTTCAATACATTTTTCAGCATAACATTTATATCATGCTCAGCAACATCAAAGGCATCCAGCAAGTTGATAGTCCAGCATTACTGGTATTTCCTGAAGTCGTAGAAAGAAATATTGCCGAAATGATTCGTATGGTTGGAGATGTGAACAGGGTTCGTCCGCATATCAAAACACACAAAACTTCTGAAGGAATCAACATGATGCAAGCCGCTGGCATCAATAAATTCAAGTGTGCCACCATAGCAGAAGCGGAGCTATTGGGACTAAATAATGCAGCTGATGTTATATTGGCACACCAACTCGTTGGACCTAAAATAGAGCGGCTGTATCAATTAACTCAGCGCTACGCGAACACAAAATTTTCAACCATTACAGACAATATCAATGCCTCAAAAGCCATTGGGAAAATATTCTATGAACATGGACATGCCATAGCAGTATATATCGACATCAATGTAGGCATGAACAGAACGGGGATTACACCGGGAACTGATGCGATTGAATTGTATGAATCAATCATAAAAACCGATGGACTCAAATTTGAAGGACTTCATGTATATGATGGGCAACATCGCCAGTCGAATCCTTCAGAAAAAGAAGCGGCATGCAATGCTGCTTTTGAACCTGTATATGGGATGATTGAAAATCTGCTGTCATCAGGATACCCCAAACCAACTATTGTAGCAGGAGGATCACCGAGTTTTTCGATACATGCATCTAAAATAGACAGGGATTGCAGTCCCGGCACCAACATTTTCTGGGACCATGGGTATCAAACCATTTGCCCTGAACAATCATTTGAACCTGCTCTTTATATCCTTACGAGGGTAATTTCGCTGCCTTCAACCAATAAAATCTGTGTTGATTTGGGGCACAAGGCAGTTGCTGCGGAAAATGACATCTCAAAAAGGGTTGTTTTCCCTGCGTATCCAGATTTAAAGGCTGTATCTCAGAGTGAAGAGCATTTGGTATTAGAAATTGGAGAAACCGATAAATTTAACGTTGGCGATGTTTTAATTGGCATTCCTTACCATGTTTGTCCAACCGTGGCGCTGCATGAATTTCTCACTGAAGTGAAAAATAATGAGGTTAGTGGCGAATGGCAGGTATTGGCAAGAAGAAGAAAGATAAATTGCTAATTTGAATCCTTATTTTTGCCACTCTAATAATTGAACATGAAAATACATAAGGAAGGATATCCTACTATCATTTTGACAATCGTTATTTGCGGAGTATTGAGATTTCTAATAGATACTTATCTAGAACCAGTTTCAACACCCTTGGCTTGGTTAGCTACTGGTATTATTTTATTCTTTTTATTGTTTGTCATTTCATTTTTTAGGTTGCCGAAAAGAGAACACACGTTTGATGAAAATGCGATTATTGCACCAGCAGATGGCAAGGTAGTAGTAATAGAGGAAACGGTTGATGAAGAATATTTTAATGAAAAGAGACTTCAAATATCTGTGTTTATGAGTCCGGCGAATGTGCACGTAAACAGAAATCCCATATCAGGCAAGGTGCTTTATAGCAAGTATCACAAAGGGAAATACTTGGTAGCCTGGGATCCAAAATCATCAACAGAAAATGAAAGGCACAGTGTTGTTTTGAGCAACAATAAAATCACCATTTTGGTAAAACAGATTGCTGGCGCGGTTGCGCGCAGGATTGTAAATTATTCAAAAGTTGATGAAGATGTAAAGCAGAACAATGAGTTGGGCTTCATCAAGTTTGGTAGTCGCGTTGATTTACTGCTGCCAACAAATGTTAAGACAGCAGTAAAGATTGGCGATGTGGTTAAGGGTGGTGTAACTGTTCTTGCGCACATCAATTAATCTAGAGAATCTTAAAGAGTTCTCCTAAGTTATCAATTACATAGGTTGGTTTTATTTTTTCAGTGGGAGGTTGTGCGGGGTTAAAATAAGCAGTATCAATTCCTGCATTGATTGCGCCGAGCATATCAACTTCTAAGGTATCTCCGATCATGATAGATTGTGATGAGGTGGTATTTGCTTTGTTCAATGCATATTCAAAAATGGCAGCATGAGGCTTCATGATACCAGCCTGTTCGGAAGTAATAACCTGCATAAAAAAGTGGTCAATGCCGCTATTTTTTAGCTTCTGGTGTTGTGTTTTTTCAAACCCATTGGTGAT
>CANLED010000184.1 GCA_947489175.1 Chitinophagaceae bacterium
AAGGGGTTGAAGGAGTTGAGGGGGTTGAAGGGGTTGAAGGGTTGAGGAGGTTGAAGGGGTTTAAGGAGTTGATTTTCTTGTAACCCTATTTTTTGGATATGAACCAAGCCGGTAGGTAAAGAAAATTTGATAGGAAATGCCTAACTTTATTCTACAAATAATTGGGCTAAGGAAATGGGTTTAATATAGATGAGCTCACTCTAACAAATAAATTTTTTGTGTGGAACATATAAACAAAACGCTAGAATCGCTTATAAAAGGAGGATTCATAGGCGCATCTTTAGGCTCTATGCTGTTAAGTGATCAGGAAGAAGGATTAACATTTGGATTAATGTTGGGAGCTGCCATTTCAGCTACGATAAGAGCCAACAATGATGCCCAAAAGACTAACATACCAATTTACATTGAGGAAAAGGGAAAACTATTTGCAATTGAACCATCAGGCACAAAAAAATTTATAAAGAACATAAAAAAAATACATCATAAATTCCCTGATAAATTCAAGTTAGAATGATTCCAATCAAACGAATGCGGGTGTTTGCCGGACCGAATGGTTCAGAAAAAACAACAATTTTCAAAGGAATTCTCAAAGAAAATAAAGTAGATCTTGGCGTTTATGTAAATGCTGACGAATTATAATTACAGCTTAATCAAAATCAATCAATAGATTTCACTGACTATCAAATAATTGTTAGTGAAAATCAGCTTAAGGATTTTTTCAGAAAAAGCAAATTTTCTCCTATCAAAAGAAATGAACCAGACTTATACAATAAAGTAACTGCTATTGATAATTGTTTTGTTCCTTCTACAGTCATAGACTCCTACCTGACAGCTGATTTGGCTGAATTCATCAGACAACAACTTTTACAAACGGAAAAATCATTTACTTTTGAACCAGTAATGAGCCATGTATCAAAAATTGATTTTTTATCACAGGCAAAGAAAAACGGGTATCGTGTTTATTTATATTACGTTGCAACAGAAGATCCGGAGATTAATATTAATCGTGTAAAATTAAGAGTCGCACAAGATGGACATTCCGTTTCTTCAGATGCAATAAGAAACAGATATTATAAAAGTCTCAATAATTTAAAAAATGCAGTAAAACAAACTGATCGTGCTTATATTTTCGACAATTCAAGCACACAAGCCAATTTGATTCTTGAAGTAAATGATGGCAGTGATGTTGTACTGAATAATGCAGTTGAACTACCTTATTGGGTAATCGAGAATTTACTTAGAAGTTAAAGTTGTTAGGGAGGTTGAAGTAGTTGAGGGGGTTGAAGTAGTTGAGGGGGTTGAAGTAATTTCAAAAATTATCAGGACTTCATCAAAATAAAATCCCTGAAATTTTCTTTGTCAACGACCATACCTTGAGCTGAATAGTTTACTAAAAATGATGCAGGAATTTTATTTCTACCGGCAGCACTCCACTTAAAATCATAAGCATGTATTTGTCCACCCGACTCCTCAACAAAATCAATCTCCTGTTTCTGCACCGTTCGCCAAAAATAATTATTGGTGTAACGTTGATGATAGAATTGAAGCTTAATTCGCTCTGATATCAAAAAGTTTTCCCACAAAGCGCCCTTGTCATTTCTTAAATCAAATGAATTTAGGTTATTAATGATCATGTTCCTGATCCCATTGTCATAGAAATAAATCTTTCTGTTGTTCTTAATTTCATTCCGCTGATTTCTGCTGAAACTATTCAATTGAAATACAATGAATGATTTTTCCAAAATATCAATGTATTTTATCACTGTGCCCTTATCAATTTCCAAAAGATTTGACAATTCATTATAGGAAACTTCAGCTCCCAATTGCAGCGCCAGGGCCTTCAACAACTTCTCTAATAGCTGTGGCTTTCTGATTCCAATAACAGATAAAACATCTTTGTATAAATAACTGGTGGTCAAATCCTGCAAAACCTGCCTTGCATCATGCCGGTGGTTAATTACATCGGGGTACATCCCGTAAATCAATCTTTCCTCCAGTTGGCTCATTGATTCAATAAAACCAAACTTCCCTTCCAATTCTTCCCACCCAATTGGATATAGGTGATACTCAAATTTTCTACCCGTCAACGGTTCTTGGGTATGGTTATTTAATTCCAAAGCTGAAGAGCCACTTACCAGCAACTGCACATGTTTAAATTGGTCAGTAATTAATTTCAATGTAATTCCAATATCTGAAATTCTTTGTGCTTCATCAATATAAACAATATCATTGTTGCCAATGATTGTTTGAAGCTTTGATGTACCAATTCCTTCAAGCATTCCTCTTATATCAGGGTCATCCCCATTCAAAAATAAATGAGGTTTTCCAACCAATAATTCCTGTATTAACGTTGTTTTCCCAACCTGTCTTGGTCCTAATAAGACAATAGCTTTGCCCTTAAAGAATTTCTTTTGAATCGTGTCAAACAAGGTTCTTTTGATCATAATCGCCATATATATATACTTTTTGGTGATTATAATCACCAAAATATAGTAATAATTGGTGATTAGCTAACAAAGGCATATAGCTTTTTGTATTTCTCAATAGCCTGGGGTTTAAACCCCATGCTATTGAGCTAGATAGATATCAAACATTCATAAAATCAACATTACAACTTTTCAGGATTTCAATCCGGAATTATAGCAACTTTTCAGGATTTATATCCGCAATTATCGTTTTTATACTACTTGGACAAAACGCCATTAGGGTCATTGTAGGGAATGTCGTAACCTTCCCTAATTCCACCAAATCACTTTTTGGGAAACAGAAATGGTTGCCCCTACATTAATTCATCACATATTACCACCCTTCATATAGTCACTGGGTGTTTTCCCCGTAAATTGCCTAAATGCCCTAATGAAGGTACTAGGCGCCGTAAAACCACATTTCAAAGCGACTGCATTGAGGGTTAGACCGCTATTGGTTCCATTTCCCATCAACTCAAGTGCAGAATCGATGCGAAGCTTATTCCTCCAATCGGCAAAGGATATCTCTTTTACTGTATTAAAATAATAGGAAAGATGATGCATCGGAATCGAAGACATTGCAGAAATTTGGATCAACTTAAATTCTGAACCTGTAAACCTCTTTAACCTAATCTGCTCATTCAATACCTCCTCAATGTGTAAAACATATTCATCAGAAAACAACTGTGATACCAACTTCTCACCCACTATTAACTGGGGTTCAACAGCTTCAACCACTTCTAAAACTACTTTATTTTCCTGTGGCAATCCATACAAGATTTCAGGAAATGCCAACACAGAAAGATTGACTGCCATAAAAATTACAGAGGCTATCAAAAGGAAAATATTTGCCCGGGCGAGGAACTCAGACTTATCATCATAAACCCATATCAATACCACCACAATAAAATAATTGATGGCCACTAGCGCATAAATTGTGCTGAATGTCAAAAGCCATTTGTGAATCAACTTGTACTGCGGCACTTTCAACATACCCTTTTTCCATCGGCGATGTTGCGTCAAAACCAAAACCCAATGGTTGATTGAATAAAAAATGGTCTGTACAACACAAATAAACTGATCTGCCTTGTGTGGTATAATTTTATTGATTTGATACTTGGCCAAATCCCAGGTTTCACTCTTCATCTCTGACGCTACGAGTTCCTTGTAAGCCCCATCCGAAAACATGAATGGTAACAGTCCAACAAATGAAAGAATAAATAGCACAAAATGCAGAAAATCTATCTTGTTTAACTTGTTGTTATCAGTTACAATAGCCCGTACATAAAAAAAAGAAAGCGGTCCTATCAAAAAAAAGAATGGATGAAATAGAAGAAAAAAGGAAATTACCTGAAGCGATTCCCCATAGAAAAAATAAAAATTTCCCAACAAATAAAGTGCTGAGAAAAATAGATACGCAGCCAAATAACGATTTACCGTTTTGTATCCTTTGTTGACAGAAAGAATCAAAAATGGCAAAAAAAGACCAACAAAAGCTATAAAAACCGTTGAAAAATTCAATTATATTCGATTATTGGATAAAAATAAGCAAATATGCATAAAAGTAGGTTAATTAATAATGAAATTGACTCGTTTTCAATCACCCATAATAATCTATTCTGTTTATGTATTTTACAAATTCTTGAACATAATGATTCACTCAGTTAATCATTTCAGTGAAATTTATTTTTCGAGGCGGGTCTTAGCATCTTTTATGCTATACAACATCTGCGTCAATGCCTTTACTTTTTCCGGATATTTATCATAGACATTGTTGTCTTCATGTGGATCTTCTGCCAAATTATACAATTGTCCAGGTGCCTCACCAGGTGCAGGTTTCACCTCTTTTGGCAACGTAAATCCACCTGATCCTAACCCTTGTATAAGCTTCCAGTCTCCCAGCCTTATAACCATGTATCCCATTGATGAAATATGAACAACAGCAGGCTGGTTCGTAACGGTATTCGTCTTTCCAGTTAATACTGGCAGGAGACTGTAGCTATCTTCTGTTTTGAAAGCAGGTGATTTCTCTCCCACCATATCTGCACTTGTTGCCATTAAATTTGCCAAGGTAGTAGTGGCATTGCTTACAGTTCCGGCTTTGATGGCTGCTGGCCAGCGCACGATAAACGGAACGCGGTGACCTGCTTCAAATGCATCTCCTTTCATTCCCCTCAAATCTCCTGATGCTTTGTGCTCATATTTTTTGATGTAATTATCGCGCCAGTATGGGCCATTGTCACTCGTAAATACAATCATCGTGTTTTTTGTCATCCCCATGCTGTCTAAGGTAGCCAGGAGCTTGCCCACTGCGGCATCCAGCTGCATCACAAAATCTCCATATTCACCGATGCTTGATTTTCCAAAGAACTCAGCAGACGGAGCCCAAGGTGTATGGGGTGCAGGCACGGGCAAGTAAAGAAAAAATGGCTTGCTGGCCGTTTGTTTTTTGATGAACTGAGTTGCCTTTTCCATGAAGGTTGGCACCACATTGTAAAAATCGAAGTTAGCAGACATCTTACCTTCTCGCCAAAATGCCCTGGCATAATCTGCTTCGGGCTTTCTTCCCATCGTGCGGGTGGTTAGCGGCTCAATAAACTTGTGGTTTTCGATAT
>CANLED010000185.1 GCA_947489175.1 Chitinophagaceae bacterium
AAAGAACAACGCCGTGGAAAAATAATGATGAATTATAAAAGTCCATCCCACATCGCCATCCAATGCTATTTTGCTGATGTTGAGGGAAAAACAAAAATAAATTCAAATAATTGGAATCATGTTGTTCATGCCTATGCAAAGGGAGAATCGCGTGTATATGTAAACGGCATCCTTGATGGCATTAGCTCTCCTATCTTGGATATTCCAAAACCAGTTGGCATGCGCATGGGAGGCTGGAATGAATATGACTTTGTTGGTGATATAGATGAAGTGAGGATTTCAAGTGTCAGAAGGTCTGATGACTGGATAAAAATGGAATATGAAAATCAAAAAAATAATCAGTCATTAGTAGGTAATATCATAAAAGAAGGAAATCAATTTTCCATATCTAAAAAAAATATTTTGTTGCTTGAAGGAAGCAATACAACTATCACAGCAATAGCAAATGGGGCCATTAAAGTGTATTGGATTTTAAAAGAAGGAAACAATGAAACTGAATTATCTACAGACAGATTAACTCAAAAAATTACTTCCGGTAGGGTTTCAGGAAACAAAAAATTAACACTCATTTTCAAAGCTATTTATGCCGACACAATTAAGACATTAAAGATTCCAATATTCATTCAAGAAAACATACCTGATCCAAAATTTAGCTTTCAAATTCCAACGAAATGGAATGGTCGAGATAAAATAGAAATTATCCCTTTCATCAACAATATCGAGCAACTAAAATTTAAACATGCTAGCAATTTAACGTACAAGTGGAGTTCATCAGGCATTGCAGTTTCAAAGAAAATAATGTCGAATAAAATGACATTATCAAGGGCACAGAATAGCGGAGAATTAACCATCACACTTGCAATCAATAATGGAGCTGATGACGTATCCATCTCAAAAAAAATACTTGTTCAAGAACCTTATAAAGACAACTGGGAATACAAGTCTGCTGAAATAAATGAAAAGCCTGTTAACAATCAATTTTATGCTAGGGATGACAAAAATGAAGGCAAATTAATTTACTCCGGTAAATTGATCAGCAATGCTGATTCTAGTTTTGTCAAATTGTATGCAAATGGCATTTTAGTTGAAAGGATTGTCCATGCTCAAAGAGCTAGTAATTCATATTTTTTTTCTGTCAAACTTAAACCTGGATTGATTGCATACCAGGTATTATTTGGCACCATTAAAAAAAACAAGGTAACTGTATTGGATTCAGTCAACAATATCATCTGTGGCGATGCATTTGTGATTAATGGACAATCGAATGCTGAAGCTAATGATTTTGGTAAGTCGGTAAATCCATTTACCAGTCCATGGATCAGAAGTTTTGGATCAACAGAAACAGACCCAAATAAATCAAGATTTAATTCTTGGGGAAATGCTGTTTCTTATGACGGGAAAGGAGGCAAATATCAAATTGGATATTGGGGAATTGAACTCGCGAAAAAATTAATGGAAAGCAACAACATTCCAATTTGTATCATCAATGGAGCTGTTGGAGGTTCTAGGATAGATGCACATCAAAAGAACAAGTTGAATGCTATTGACAGTTCAACTATTTATGGACGGTTATTGTGGAGGATAAAAAAGGCAGGACTTACACATGGAATTAAGGGAATATTTTGGCATCAAGGAGAAAACGATCAAGGCGCAGCGGGTGATTCAGGGAATTATGGTTGGGAAACATATCAAAATTATTTTATGGAACTGGCAGCAGATTGGAAAGATGACTTCCCCAATATTCAACACTGTTATTTATTTCAAATATGGCCTCGTTCCTGTGGCATGACAGAAAACGGATCCGATAATATGCTAAGGGAAGTACAACGAAATTTACCAAAGTACTTTTCCAATTTATCGATTATGTCTACATTGGGAATTAAACCAGCTGGAACTTGTCACTTTTCACCTGAAGGTTACAGAGAAGTAGCAAACTTAATTTTTCCTTTGGTTGAACAATACAATTACAACAAAAAATTCTCAGCTTCTATAACGCCACCCAACTTGATTAAATTAACTCAAAAGGTTGAAGAATATGACAGGATTCAACTAGAATTTGATCAACCTGTTCGTTGGGATTCATCTTTGATAAATCAGTTTTATTTGGATGGTGATAATTCACAAGTTGAATCTGGAAATACAACGGGTAATAAATTAATCTTGAAATTAAAAAAACCAATTCAAGTAAATAAAGTCACCTACTTGGACAGCAAAAAATGGAATCAAAACAACATATTGTGGGGGAAAAATGGCATTGCTGCATTAACCTTTTATGATGTTCCAGTGATGAGAATAAATGAAAAATAAAGGCTAACAAAAACAATGAACCATTTTAATGTATCATTTTATCAATTCTGTTTCCTTACATACTGGGTTAAAATCACTATCAACTGTCCTTCTATCTTGCCTTCTATTTGATCTGTATTGTCGTGCACAAGCCTGATATTTCTCACGACGGTGCCCATTCTCGCATTGAGTGTAGACCCCTTAACATCCAATGATTTCGTGAGCACTACAGCATCACCATTTTGAAGCACATGGCCATTTGAATCACGGTGCAATACAACAGCTCCATCATTTTCGTGATCACCGGTAGCCTTTGCCCAAACCATCACATCATCTTCTAAATACATCATATCCAAATTATCCACTGCCCAACTTTCAGATCTCAACCGGTTCAACATCCTCCAAGCCGTTACCTTAACACCAGTAATTTCGCTCCACATACTGTCTGATAAACATTTCCAATGGTTGGCATCCAACTCTTCTTTTTTGTCAATCTGCAACAAACATTTATTGCAAATAAAAATGCAACCTTCGGCATCAGCATAAGGTGCTGAAACAACTTCATGAAGCGTTAAACTTGCATTTGACCCACACAATTCACATTTATTCTCACTTCGTTTAGACAATACTTCGATTATTTGCATTTCAATTGTTTGAGCTGCAAAGATAATTCATGCTAGGGCTTATAGCAGATAAATATTGAATCGGCCAAACCGCCTTAAAGTGATGCCTTTTTGAACACGCCAAATTCACTCAATGCAATACACACGGGAGATTCTGTGATGCGCAACCTGATTTGCTTTGTCTTAACAGGCATTTTCAGGGGTATGATTCTGCAAGAACCAATTGATGTGGCTGCACCTACTTCCTTCCACTGTCCGTCGACCATGGCATCTACTTCCAAAGCACCTATTCGCTGACCTAATTTGATATTCTCTCTCAACCTGATCAAATCAAATTCAACTTCCTTTTCCCACGTAAGAATCAATTCTGGTGTTGTAATGTTATCAGCTGTAGCCCAATAAGAATATCGATCATTATCCAATAAATTTGAAACCCCAAATTGTTTCGCACGAACGTTGCTAGGCTTCAAACTAGCTGTGGATGCAAGATTTGTCTTGAAACTGTTTTCAACCAATTTTCCAAATCCAGAAAGCGAAGCCACATCTTCATCATCCAATAATCCTCTTGTATCGGGCGCGATTCCAAGGTCTAAATTAGCACCCCTCCCAACACTCTTCAAATAAAGTTGAAACAATTGTTCGGCCGTTTTTACTTTTCCTTTTTCTTCAGGATGATAAAACCAACCTTTCCTCAAAGGAACATCACATTCTGCTGGCACCCATGTTGTTCCGCCTCTTGTTCCAATTGGGTTGATGCTGTAATCTGACAATCCAGGACCTGGAATGGCATACCCCTTTTCAGGCAATGCGGTAAAGGTTGACCAAGAAGTTTCGTTTGCATATCCACTTTCGTTTCCTACCCACCTCACATCCCAACCTATGTCGCTGAAAATATTGGCCATTGGCTGCATTTTTCTGGTCATCGCCCAGGTTGTATCCCATCCATAATAAACAGAACGATCAATTTTTCGGGTACTTTTTTCTCCTCCATAAAATCCATCACCTCCGTTGGCACCATCGTGCCACGACATAAACAAAGAACCGTAATTCGAATACAATTCCTTCAATTGTTCCCTGTATATTTTTACATATTCGTCGGTTCCGTACTTGGAGTTATTCCTATCCCATGGAGAACAATACACGCCAAACTGCAACCCAGCTTTTCTGCAGGCTTGTTCAAATTCCTTCACCATATCACCTTTACCATCTCTGAATGGAGATTTTGAAATGTTGTAATCGGTAGTTTTTGATGGAAATAAACAAAAGCCATCGTGATGTTTTGAAACAAAAATCATCCCTTTCAATCCACCCGCTTTGATGGCAGCTACAATTTTGTCTGCATCAAATTCCTTTGGATTGAAAATAGCTGGATTTGCATCTCCATATCCCCATTCCTTGTTCTCAAAAGTTGTTGGTGTGAAATGCACCAATCCATACATATCCAATTCATGCCAAGCAAGCTGACGGTCTGAAGGCAAGGCTCCGTAAGGCTTTGGGGCTATCTGTGCAGATATATCGTTGATAATGAAGAATGAAAAATGAAGAATGAAAAATGAAATACAATACAAACGTTTTATCATGGTTTTGTTTTTTTTCTTGGTATAATTAAGAATGAGCAATGAAAATGAAGAATGAAAAATGAAGAATGAAAAATTATGAAAGTTTTGTTTTTACCATGTTGATTAAAGTACCAATACCATCAATAGAAATCTCTACCCTGTCATTGATTTGCAAGGTAAAATCATCTGACGGAATAATGCCTGTACCTGTCATCAGCATAACACCTTTTTCAAATGTTGTTTCTAGAAAAAGATATTTTACAAGATCATCAAAAGTTCGTTTGATTTGTGAGACCGAAGTTGTGTCTTCAAATACTTTCTCTTCATTTCGATAGATCGAAAGCTTGATGGATGTATCAGTTGAAATGGGCGATGGCATTACAGTCAAGCACGGACCCAGTGAAGCAGACCTGTCATACACCTTGGCCTGCGCAAGGTACAATGGGTTTTGTCCCTCTATACTCCTCGAGCTCATGTCATTCCCAATGGTATAACCTTCGATTGTTCCTTCAGAACTTATAAACAGGGTGAGTTCAGGCTCTGGTACATCCCACGTTGAATCCTTTCTGATGTGCACATAATCGTTATGCCCTGCAATTCGGTGCGGAAG
>CANLED010000186.1 GCA_947489175.1 Chitinophagaceae bacterium
AAAACCTTTGCTACCGTGGTGGTCTTTCCCGTTCCGGGTCCACCTGTTATGATTGAAAAATTGTGTAAAACGGACTGAATTGCAGCAACCATTTGCCAATCAACCTGCTGATCTAACGGGATACCTGCATTTGATGCTGAGACTTTTAATCCATGTATAAATGGCTCTATTTTTTTGAGAGATGCTATACGATCTGTCCTTAGTCTTGACTCATTTTCAATTAACCTACCTATTGAGTGTAAAATTGTAGATTCGTACCTAAAATAACGATGGAGGTATAATCGCTCCTTATGGAGCACAAAAGGCAGGATATTTTCAGTATCTGTTGAAACGAACTTTGTTAAAGTAGGTAATGTGCCTGCATTGACAATCTTGGTATAGGGAATTTCTGACGCCAATGTTGAAAGATCATTCACGTCGATACAAATATTGCCTTCCTGCAAACACTTAGAAAGAAGATACGCATAGGGCTTTATGCGCTCATCCGTAAAGAATTCAGCAAATTGCTGATGTACGTCATTGGTAAAGTTCATGTTTTGCCTTAATTTATACAAATATAGACATGAACTCCTCAACCTATTGGAGGACTGAAATTAGTTTAAGGTTTTTGGTTTAAAGTTTAAAGGCGCAACGTTTCACCCTTAAACTTTAAACCAAAAACTTTAAACTGAAATTACATAGTAGAAATTTCGTCACTCAAGCTAGTCACACCATGATCTAGGTTCTCCTTAACGGTGCCCTTGTATCTTGCAAATTTGTGGGTGATGTTATCCACGACTGAGGTTACATTTTCCTTTAAATCATCCGCCAAATCGGCTCCACTTTGTTTGATTTTTTTCCTAGTATTTGCGCCCTTATCTGGTGCAACAAGCACACCAATGGCAGCACCAGCAGCGATTCCGGCTAAAACTCCAAGCACAATTTTTCCTGTAGACATAATTGAATTTTTAAAATATTAAAGAATAAGAATTAACAATAGAATGATGATGATAACAGCGCCAACAGAAAGATATACACCACCTTTCATCTCGCTCATTTTAGTTTTAATGGATTTCACTTCTTTACGTAATTCCTTACTATCATTAGCGGATAGATGCGATTTATCCATTTGGTGGATTTCGTACAACCGTAAAACTATCAATTTTTCTTCCTTTTTTTGAGCGATGCTTAAAACCACTCCCCTTTCTTTTGGAGGATTAGCCTGTATTTTGTTCACATTAAAAACTGAAAAACAAACAAGCGATAACAAGATAAAAATTTGCTTTTTCATTTTTTAAATTTTACAATGGTTAGAATTTAATTTTTCTTGTATTTGAAAAACCCTGAATTATTTTCCCAAAAAACTTTTGATTTGTTGTCATACAATTCGCCGTACAACCCATCTGCAACCACATCAAGATCTCCATCTTTATCATAGTCAAATAAATGAATCCACTTAATCCATGCATTCTTTCCGCTTGATTCAAACACATCAAAATATTCTTTGGTTACATCGATAAATTTTGTACCTCTGTTTAAATACAAGCGCAATGCAAAGCCCTGATAAATATTCTTGTTGTTCATGGTTAAAATATCCAAACTCCCATCTCCATCAAAATCTAAAAATGCAAAATCCATCACTTCTAATCCTGGTAAAATCGGTAAATTGATAGCATTGGCCTTGTTGAACAATCCTGTTTTATACAAGACAACCCTAAGCCTATCTCTTGCGCCTAACATCAGATCAAGAAACCCATCTCCATTCATGTCAAACAACTCTATGGTATAAAAATTATCATCATTTGTTTCAGTAAATCCACGAAAAATATTGTTGGCAAGTTGAAAGTTGCTGTTCCCTTTATTAAGATAAGCAGTAGGATGGATTGGGACCGTTTTACTTCCACCCGAATACGCAATAATATCCTGTAATCCATCCCCATTGATATCTCCAACGGCACCGCCTTGAAAATAACCACGATCGGCACTGAGGTATTTATATTTTCTTGTTGATGGATAAAAAATAGCTATTGAATCACCCGGAAATGGCAACGCATCATATCCTGTAGAAAACAAAACAATCTCTTTCTTTTTATCATTGTCTAAATCAGACAAAACACATTTTCTTACTTCAGTTAATCCATACTGCAAGTCATAATGAGTTGAATCGGTTTGATACTCTGAAAAAAGATGCAAGCCTCTTGCATTTGTTGGCCATGGATTTTTTAAATAATATGCCCACAAATCCTTTTTCCCATCCCCCGTTAAATCAGTATATATATAAGACCCCAAATTAAACCAATAATAATTTTTGGATGCATTCCATGAATTTTCATTGGAATAATTGAATGGATAAAACTTATTTTCTGGAGTCAATTCAAATCCAGAAAAAAGCGACTTTTTTACATCAAAGATTTCATCAAAAGCCTTGTTGGTATTATACCATGACGTGTTTTTATTAATTGGTGACAATGAATCTAATAATGATGTAGAATAAACAATACTCCCTACTAAAGGAATGGAACGCACAAAAACTTCATCTGGTGGAAGTTCATTTTTTTTACAACCTGAAAATGAAAAAATAATGAATACTGTTATAATAATCAGCCTATTTATTGGAGACAATATCTTACGCATTGCATGAATGATACCCATAAGTAATGATATTTTTTTTGGTGATGACTTCGAACTATATCCAAACAAACGTATTAAAAAAGAAGTCATTAATCTATGACTAAAATACATCTCCTACTTTTGAGGGCTTGATTATTTAAAATTTATACCAATAGGTATAATCTTCATCATCAATAAATTTTAAAATAATGACATACTCCTAAAAAGGTATAAAATCTCATAAAAGTGTACTTAAAAATCTTCAAAATATCCAAACATGTTTCTTCATTAAGCCTTAATTTATTTACTTTTACGCACTTAAACTTATTGATAGATGATCAAAGACTTGATGAACAATAAACCTGCAAAACTATTTGCATTGATATCCGCGTTTTTCGTTGCCAATGCACTGATTGCAGAATGCATCGGTGGAAAAATATTTTCACTTGAAGCAGTTTTGGGCATTGATCCTGTCAACCTTTCATTTTTTGGAGAATCTAACCTCTCTTTTGCCCTTACTTGTGGTGTTATTCTATGGCCCATCGAATTTGTAGTTACCGATATCGTGAATGAATATTACGGTCCAAAAGCTGTAAAAAGAATTTCATACACAGCTGTTGCCTTGATTTCATACGCATTCCTTATGTTTTATCTAGCCATCAAATTGGCACCACCTGCTTGGTGGGTGGGTTCAAAAACAGAAAATGGCGTTCCAAATATGCAGGATGCTTTTTCGGCAATATTTGGACAAGGCATGTGGATTATTTTTGGAAGTCTGATGGCGTTTTTGGTCAGCCAAATAATTGATGTGATGGTTTTTCACCGCATCAAAAAAGCAACTGGAGAAAAATGGGTATGGCTCAGGGCAACTGGCTCCACCATGGTTTCACAATTCTTCGATAGCTTCATTGTATTGTTCATTGCTTTCAAACTCGGCAATGATTGGAGCTGGCAAAAAGTATTGGCCATCTGCTTGATGAACTACATCTACAAATTCACCATGGCAATCATCTTGACCCCACTTATATATATCATGGAAGCACAAATTGAAAAATATATTGGCAAAGAAACTGCTGCTAAAATGAAACGTGCAGCGATGGGACGTGAGGAAGAACCATTTACAAACATCCCTACAGCAGGATAACAGTAAATTAATTTGAAAGGTGATAAAAGTTGGTTAGTATTGGGGTTGTAAAAAAACCAAAATAAAGACCAATGAAATCTCTTTGCCTGTCACTTTCATTACTCATTGTATTATTTACAAATGCACAAACTAACTCATACAGCACAGTAAATGCGCATTCCCACAACGACTATGAGCAGAAAGTTCCATTTTTGAATGCTTACAATGAACATTTTGGTTCTGTTGAAGCTGATATTTTTTTGATAAATGGGAAAATATTGGTTGGTCACAACTTAAAAGATTTAACAGATGAAAGAAGTCTTGAGAATCTTTACTTAAAACCGCTTTCAACTTTTAATCATAAAAACAGGTCGCTTCAAATCCTGATAGATGTTAAATCTGACGCCATCAATACCTTAGATTCTTTAATTCTCCTGTTAAAAAAATATCCATCCATCATCAATAACAAATCAATTCATTTTGTTATTTCAGGAAACAGGCCTGCGGAAAATCTTTATAAAAACTATCCATCTTTCATTATGTTTGATGGAAGAATAGGCAAAGACTATTCAGCTGAGGAACTCAATAAAGTCGCCTTGCTGAGTGAAGATTATGGCAAATTCACCATGTGGAAAAAAACATGGCCCATGCTAAACACAGACCGTGAAAAAATAGTGGCAGCCATCAACAAAGCTCATGAATTAAAAAAACCAGTACGTTTGTGGGGAAGTCCAGATTACCCAGCAGCATGGGAAGAAATGATGAAACTCAACGTTGATTTCATCAATACGGACCATATCAATGAACTTTCTGATTTTCTGACCAATCAAGATAAAACAAAAAGACTCCTTCCATACAACAGAATCATAAAATCAGCAGGAGAAGTAATCCGCTACGGGAAACCTGAATTAGAAAACCATGCACTGGATGTAACCGCCTTGACTGAAAATGGAATAGCCATAGTGGAAGATAGATACGGCCTTTTTGCCATTGACGTAAACTCAAATCAGGTTATCAACAAATGGAGCTATACAGACATCCAACGCTACAGCAAGTATATGAGCACGTATTCCGGCATCAAAACATTCAAGGAAAATGACAAGACCTGGATTCTATGGACCGCTGCAGAAAGGGATGGCGGAAAATCTGCCTTGATGATGGCAGAATGGAAAAATGGTTTCCAAAATATAAGCGATTTTCAATTGGATAAAGTTAGTCCCGCCAACAACGCCCTTCCAAATGAGTTATCCATAACAACTGAAAACAACAAACCATTTGTATATGTAACCTTAAATGGAAACAATGAAGTGGTAAAAATAGATTGGCAAAATAAAAAAATAAGCTGGAAGTCAGC
>CANLED010000187.1 GCA_947489175.1 Chitinophagaceae bacterium
ACAAGATTCCCAGATACATTCGATAAATATACCAATGGAACAAATGGTATACCTACAAATACATTCAGGTATTTTGGACCAGAATATGCGCCACAAACGCAGATTTACGACAACCTGAAGTTGTTCTTTAGAGATGGAATATCACAAACGCACAACATTGGAATGGATTTTGGAGTGAAGAATTCATTCTTCAGGATTTCAGGATCAACTTTCAACCAACAAGGAGTTATTCCAAACAATGATTTTAAGCGCTTAAATTTCAGAATTTCCAATACAACCAAGATTGGAAAATACATAGAAGTATCACCTTCTTTGGCTTTGATCAAAACAGAAAACGAAAAAGTACTACGCAGTGCCGGTGGTTACATGTTGAGTTTGTTGATTTGGCCTAACCAAAATTTGATCTTGAATTATGAAGATCCAGTTACAGGTGACAAGCTTCCTTTGTTCAACAGCAACCCGAATTCGGATTACGACAATCCGTTCTTCAACGTTTCTAAAAATAGGGCAAGAGACCAAACGATGAGAGCAACTGCTTCATTGGGTGTAAACATCAACCCAACTGATTGGTTGTCAATTCAAGGTCGTTTTGGATACGATACATACAACGTGGATGGATACATGCTATATCACCCACAGAGTTATTATTTAAGTGCCGCATTAAAAGGTACTTTGGATAATTTCTGGAGGAAATACAACGGGTACAACCATACCATTACAGCAGTAGCCAAGAAAAAAGTGGGCAACTTTAATTTCCGCGGAATGGTGGGAACCATGTGGCAGGATTACCAAACCCAGATGTTTGCCGTTACAGGAAATACGTTAACCAGTCCAACTAATTTCGACAGCAGCAATACAGCTCCTAATTCTAGGGTTCGTTTGTTAAGGAACTATTTTGGTGAGTACAACAAGCAGATTTCAAGGCAAATTGCAGGCTTTGGTGAAGCAGCGGTGAGTTACAAAAACATGATCTTCATGAACTATACCCACCGTTTTGAATCAGCATCAACCCTTCCAAAGAAAAACAGGAACTACGATTATCCTGGAGGAAGCTTGAGTATGATTTTGAGCGATATCATCAAACCACTCAAAAAGAGTGATGTACTTACGTATTGGAAACTTAGAACATCATTGGCTAGCACTGCACGTTTGAATACACCCTATTCTACGCAGTCAGTATTTGTAAATAATTTCGCAAGTGGCAGTGGATATTCATACGGCTTTACGAATGCAAATCCAGAGTTGGCTCCAGAAAGGCAAAGTACCTATGAAGTAGGAACAGAGTTCAGGTTTTTTGGAAACAAGGTCAACCTCGAAGGAACTTATTACAATACGTTGAACAAGGGACAAATCATTGAGAATTTCCGATTGAGCTATGGAACAGGATTTGTACTCAATACACAAAACGCGGCCAGTACCAGAAACCGTGGAGTAGAAGTAACATTGGGTGCTGCCATCTTTAACAAGCCTAAGTTTGGATGGAACATACAAGTGAACTTCAACAAGATGTGGAACAAGGTTATCGACATGCCTAAGAACGTTGCTGAATACTATATTGCAGACACATGGTTGTATGGAAATGCCCGTGGTGGTTTGATTTTTGGTGGACCAACAACTTCGATAACAGCATATGGCTATGAAAGAAATACAAAGGGAGATATCTTAATTAACCCAGTAAATGGATTGCCAGTAATTGACCCAAGGTTCTTGATTCGTGGTGATAGAAACCCAGATTATACCATGGGTATCAACAACAACTTCCGATTCAACAAGTTTAGGTTGAGCTTCCTTTGGGATGTAAAAGTTGGGGGTGATATTTTCAACGGAACAAACAGATTCCTTACTTCAGCAGGAAGGACATCATTCACTGAAGACAGGTTTAAACCACGTGTTGTCAAAGGTGTGTTGAAAGATGGTTTCCAAGAAACAAATCCAACACCTAACAGCATCGTAATCGTACCAGCCTTAAATGATGCTTTTTATTCTAACATGCCAGAAGAAGACTTCATTGAAAAGGATGTTAATTGGCTGAGGTTGAGAGACCTTACCCTTACTTATGGGTTCCCTAAAAAGCCATTTATGGACCATGTATGGATAAAAACATTGGACTTATTCATGACTGTAAATGACCTTATCTTGATTACCAATTACACTGGAGCAGATCCAGCGGTGAGCGGAAATTCAGCAGGATCAAGGGGTGTAGGTGGATTTGGTTTTGATTATGGAACCATGCCAGCTGCCATCAGCGTGAACTTAGGTTTGAGGACATCATTTTAATAAAAAGGAAAATTCAGATCATGAAAAAGAATATATTATTTTATTTGGCTTCATTTGTGCTCATCTTTTCTTTCTCTTCATGTGAGAAAAAAATAGATTCAGCATTTGCCAATCCAAATGCTAGCGTAAGGGTTCCTATCGAAACAATCCTACCTGGCGTTATCGGAAATTTTATTGGAAGTTCTGCAGCCGCGGGAAGTGCTTATGGAACTGGTAATGATGGATTATATATTGGTCGCTACGTTCAATATTGGGGATCCAACGGTGGTGGCAACCAATACGACCAAATGGGTGGCGCAACAGGCGCCAGTGACATATTGGGTTCTGTTTGGGCGATGCATTATTTTGGAATGGGTGAAAACCTGAACAAAATGATCAAGTGGGGTATTGAAGAAGAGAAATGGGATTATGTAGGCGTTGGATATGCCATCAGGGCTTGGAGCTGGCTTACCTTAACAAACATGCATGGTGAAGTTATTCTCACTGAAGCCTTCAGACCAGAACAACTTGTTTTCAAATACAATACACAACAGGATGTTTATGACAGTGTGAGGTCTATTGCTCGCCTGGCTGTTTCATATCTTGAAAAAACCGGTGGCAATGTTAGCCAATCTAACCTCGCCAAAGGAGATGCTTACTTCTACAATGGAGACGTAAACAAATGGAAGAAATTTGCATATTCTGTAATGGCTAGGTCTTTCAATCACCTAAGCAACAAAACAGATTACAAAGCCGATTCAGTCCTTAAATATGCTGCATTAGCTATAAATGCAAACACCGACAATGCTACTGTTAAATTCGCCAACACGGGAATTACAGGGACTTCTAATTTTTACGGTCCATTCAGAGCCAATGTTGGTGCACTTAGGCAAAGCCAATTCGCAGCCAATTTGATGAATGGATTGAATTCACGTTTCTCTGGACTTCCTGATCCACGTTCATTTTATATGCTTCGTGAAAATACAAATGGTACCATACGTGGTGTCTTGATGAACAAGGGAGCTACTGGATTGGTTACAGCAGATCAACCACAGGGATTCTGGGGTCAGGTTTTCTCATCAGCTACTTCACCAACTTCAGATGCAGCTTGTCGCTACATCTTCAAAAATGGCGCTCCTTTCCCTGTACTTACTGCCAGTGAAGTTAAGTTCATGATGGCCGAAGCCTACCTTAGAAAAGGAGATGCCGCTTCTGCACGTACTGCTTATTTAGCAGGTGTTTCTTTGAATATTGATATGTTGACGGATGTTTATAATGCTGATGTTCCAGTGCCAAGGCAAATAACTCCGGCTATTAAAACAGCATTTCTTGCCAATCCAACATTAGCAGTCCCTGCCGCTTCTCTTTCTTTGAGCCATATCATGTTGCAAAAATATATTGCTCTTTATGGCTTTGGACCACTTGAAACATGGGTTGACATGAGAAGGTTTCATTATACTGATGCTGATGAAAAAGCGGGCGGACAAGTATACGCAGATTTCGTTCCACCATCCGGTATCGATCTATTCATCAACAACAGCAACAAACTGACCTACAGGGCTCGTCCTCGTTTCAATTCAGAGTATTTGTACAACGTGGCAGAATTAACCAGGTTGGGCGCTCTTGCTCTTGATTACAATACCAAAGAACAGTGGTTCTCACAGAAATAATTAGCTGAAAAACAATTAACATGAAATCATTTTTAAACAATAAGGTTCTCTCTTTAGCCATGCTAATGTTGGTCCTTACCTCTTGCGAAAAAGAATATAGCTCTATCGCTGAAGTTAATACAGACCTCAATGGCAAAGCCTTTGTAAAGTATTATAACGCTGTAGTTGGCTCAGCCCGTAATTACATTTATGCTGACAATGTGCCTTTGAATGGTGCGTCTATTGCATATACAAACGTTTTTCCTTCATTGTCACCATCTTATTTTTCATTGGATGCAGGAACAAGAGCGATGACTATCAAGGATACTTTGTTGACCACCACACAAGCCCCCATGAACTTCAGTGCAGTTGTTGAAGGCAATGCTTTTTATACATTATTTGCTTATGATTCTCTCAATGCGCCAAAGCAAAAAATAATAAAGGACAATATCCTTCCAATCACGGATACTACAGCAAGGGTAAGGTTTGCAAATTTTCCTTACAGCACTGCGGCTATGCCCAATGTTGACATTTATTCAATCAAAAGAAAGGAAAATATTTTCACGAATATTAGTCCAACCACTGTTACAGAATTCATTCCCATTGCTTCTGCTTTAAATGATACACTTTTTGTAAGACCTACAGGAACTGTAACAAACTTGACGCAGTTAAATGGATTGGTTCCAACGGCAAGAAGGACTTATACCGTAATATTCAGGGGAAGTTATCGCGTTACATCTGGCACAGCTGCTAGAACGCTTACATCTTTCTTGAGTCTATAAAAACATTGAGTACAATCAAATTTGTAACGAGCCACTTGCATTGATTTGCAAGTGGCTTTTTTTATTTCATTTTAACAACAGCAAAATACATTTCAGTTCTTTTCTCAAAGCCCAATCTTTCATACATGGCAATGGCTCGTGTATTGTCTGCACGCACATGCAAGAACGGTGTAAATCCATCTTCAATAACCCTTATGGCAGCTTCACTCAAAAGATGCGCTGCTAGGCCTTTCCCAAGGTATTTAGGGTCTGTGCAAACTGCACTTATTTCAGTAAAATTTTCAGCATGCAATCTTTCACCCGCCATGGAAACGAGATTTTCTTCATCGAAAATGCCGATATAGTTTCCAAAATTGATGGTCTCAGATAAAAA
>CANLED010000188.1 GCA_947489175.1 Chitinophagaceae bacterium
ACAATAATTTTCTTGTTTTGATTCAACGATGTATGTAATATTCCTTCTGTAATCCCGACAGAATTTGAGGTTCCCATAAAAATCACCGTATCCGCATCATGAACCCATTCTATTGCTTGTTCATACTCATATAAATCAGTGTAAAACTCGTCGAACAACAACACATGAGGCCGATACGATTTTTCATAATCTATTTGACCTGTCTTGTCAATATTAAATAGCTTAAAAAGAGATTCCACAAGGTTATTTTCATCTACCAAATCCCAATCTGCTTCTATTAAAGATGACCTTAAGGTTGAATTCACAATTCTTTTTTCTGACAAGCATCCATGTATTTCAATCAATTTTTCAGAAGGATGATTTGCCTTTCGATGAAGCCCATCAATGTTTTGTGTAATAACCTTCACTTCCTGTAATGCTAATAAATGATGAGCTGGATTGGGCATTGCATGTCTACAAGAAACAAACCGATGGTAATACCACGATAAAAATACAGCGGGCTCTGATGAATATTTTGCAAATGTTGCCATCTCCATCGGGTTCTCTTCCCATATTCCATTTGCCCCTCTAAACGGTTGAATTCCAGATTCAACAGAAATTCCAGCACCAGTAACAACAACTATTTTATTACCCTTCATAAATTATTTTTTTTGATATGCATACCTAACCCAAAATGGCGTACAATTTTTTACATGAACCCAATTGTCATAAAATTTAAATTTAAAAAAATATAAATTGATGATTGTGTAAATTTTGCCTGAACGATCAAATTGAATGTATTGGTTGATGTTAAATCCATTTTCTGTTTTTGTGAGGAGAAATCCGTTGATGGCATAAGACAAACGCCAGTCCTCCGATTGCTTAAAAGAAATTTCTCTGGTCTCCCCTACTTTCATTTCTTTTAAGCGTGAGACAATCACTCTTGATTGTGGGATATAATCAGAATCTAACACCAAATCGCTGCCATCGCCAAACATGTAATGATGCAAGATCTTTACACCTTCAGTAGGCATGTATTTAAAAGCCACAAAAAATGATACCAAGATTAAAACAACTAATATTAACTTCTTCATAAAAACTAACCTAGATTAAATCAATCCATTGTTTCGAAAAAAAATTTTAGCCTCTTTCTAATTGCATCAAAACAAAGTTTACAACCTCTTCTTCAGTAAATTCCTGGTCAATCATTCTTTGCTGATCAAACAAAAGCCAATCAGATTTTTCCGGATCAAAATAATAAGCAATATCCTCTCCGATAAACAATTTATAATCGAATTTAGGCCTTCCGGCAACAACATAACCGGGATAATAAAAAATGAAATCATTTTTTATTAAATGATCCACCGTTAACAATACTAGATATTTTCCCAAGCTATACAAGGAATATTCAGGATCATAAAAATGCATGATTGATTGTGCCGCAATATTTCCTACATCATAAATACCCACCGCAATCAGCTTATCCCCATCAAATACTTCAATTGAATTTGTTTGAAAAATATTTATTTCACCATCCCCACACAATGCTTCTGTAATGCTTGGATATGTTTGAAAATCGATGTTTGCAACATATCTTTCAAATAATGAATTATGCATTTTAGTGGCTTGAAAATTATCAGCATACCTAAGTTGAAATTCACTGTTTTTTCTCCTTATTTTTTTGTGTGATTTTTTTTCAACGATTTGTTCTAAATGAAAGCGCAACCAAGAAACCTGATGAAGCGATACATTTTCATAATCAACCAAATGAGAAACAGTGAAGATGGAATCCCGCATCCGAAACCACCCCTTCGCCAAATAGGCATCAAGAATATCTCCTTTAATTTCACTTGGCATTTCCTTTTCGGAATACATCATATTGCAAAAAATTATTGATTTCACTTACATAGCACCTCACCACGTTGCAATACTAAGCACTAAATTGGAAATTTTATTTCCAAATAAATTTCAATAAAAAAATAAAGCTGGCACAGTTAGATTACCTCAACTCCAATTAATTTGCAAGCATCTTGCTCCTGAATGGTGATGCAGGTAAACCTTCCTTGTTAAAGAGATTAACTTCCATGCAATTGGCCCAACCAAATCTAACATAGATTGGATTTATTACTTCGCTTTCAGAAGATAGAATAACTTTTTTTCCTTTGATGCTGGCTTTTGCTGTAACAAATTTGTTGTCTTCAGACCCAATCTCGAACCCCTTGATTTCACCAACACTTTTCAAAAACCCTTTAGATACATGACTGAAACTCAAGACAACTTTTTTTCCAATATATTTAGCTGATGAAAAAACTGGACCCATGTATTCATTTTTTTCACCATACGCTAAAGCTAAAGCGGCTAAGGAAAGTCGATTTCCAACGGGTTGTTTGTTGGATGGATGGATATCTTTACAGTCTCCACAGTCTGTGGTTACGATCATCGCAGTGTTTGGGGTTCTCTGAAATGAAACCAACTGAGACTCCCTGATTTCAGGCGTCATGTCTTTAAAAGGTGCAACCTGAACAAAAAGAAAAGGAAAATCACCAAGTTTCCACTTTGCTCGCCAATCACGAATCATTTCAGGAAAAAGAGTTTGGTACATCTTTGGATCAGCTCTGTTAGATTCTCCTTGGTACCAAATCACTCCTTTGATTCCATAGGGAACCAGTGGAGCAATCATACCATTGTACAAACCATTTAATGCAGCTTTTTTCTTTTGATCCGCATCAATCATTATTTGTTTGGTGGTATCATTTGCCATCATGGCCTCATTGCTTATCCAATACTCTGCAGGAGTTCCTCCAACAGAAGAATGAATAATTCCAATGGGTACGTTTATTTTCGCTTGAAGGTCGCGCGCAAAAAAATACCCCACTGCTGAAAAATTGACAACAGAAGCAGTGTCACAAACAACCCAATTTGCTTGCACATCTTGTTCGGGAGATGAGGAAGATTTCCTTGGGACCGTTATCATTCGAATATTGGGATAATTTGCATTTTGTGCTTCTTCAACCCAATCTTTAATGGGCTGCTGACCTTTTCTCAAGCCTAGCTGTCTTTCCATGTTCGACTGTCCACTTGCCAACCATACTTCCCCAATTAAAATATTTTTATAGGTGATGGTATTGTTCCCTTTGATGGTCATTTCATAAGGACCACCTTCTGACATGGGCTGCAAATAAACTTGCCATTTTCCATTTTTAGTTACGGTACTAACTGACTGCCCATTCATTGAAACTGTAACCTTTTCGTCATCGGAAGCAGTACCCCAAACTGGCACATTGATGCCGCGTTGAAGTACGGCATTGTCGGTAAACATCCCGTTGGGCTTTACATCAGCATAAGAAAATACACTTAAGCAACTAGAAAGAATGGTTGTAAAAATCAGACGGCGCATAAAATAGAGTTTATATTTCTACTCTAATATACCAAAGAATTCAATCATAGAAATTTACATAAACATAAATGAAGTCATTAAATCACGCCAATTGATTCTTTACTGCGGAGAAAACATAAAGGCACTCCATAGCGATTTGATTACTCCGCTCAATATACTTTTCATCTTGAAGCACAGTATTATCATATGCCTTTGGATCATTATAAGTAGTGCCAATACGAAGATCACATCCAAGAATCAACGGACAATTTTCTTCAGCATCAGAGCATGTCATGATAGCAGCAAAATTGTTGGAAGGATTCACATCATGGTTATAAATTTTTGAAAAACAATCAGTTGATTCACCTTCTCCATAAAAAACATGATAGACTGGATTATTTGATTCCGTTTTTTTAATGACTTCAAAACCTGAGGAGATGAGGGCTTTTATGGCATTGGGATTGAATGCTGTTGCCTCGGTGCCACCAGAAAATGTTTTTACGTTCCCAATGTCAAAATAAGATGCAGCAACTGCTGCCCAAACTTGTCCTAAATGACTTCTGCGCGAATTATGTGTGCACACATAAACAAGATTTACTTCAGTCCCTATTTCTAAGCGGTTTTTTATATACTGAGCTATTTTTTCTAAAATCAATTTCCTATCCAAAGGAATTTCCTTGAAATTATTCACCAAAACCTCACAACGTTCTTTTACTAATTTAAACATTATTCACTTTTTAAATCAAAAAAATTCACATTTATGGACTGAACAAAATTACGGTGTGTCTGATTAATAACAAAGCAAGAAAAGATTCGAAGATAATAGTTTGATTATTCAGTTAACTACTATTTCACTTATGTTTAAAATTGATTATTTTAGTAATCTCATCATTATTCAACATACAAATAAACTTGCCATGTTACCAAATTCATCTCGAAGATCGTTCTTACGCCAGTCTTCACTTGCTTCATTAGGAATACTTGCTGCAGGAAAATCTGCATTTGCGGGTAGTTTCTTTACCTCTTTACCCAACTCAAAAATCAATGGAGTTCAGATTGGAGTAACCACATATTCTTATAGAAGCATGCCAGGAAATCCAGATAAACTATTGCAGTATTGCATAGACAGCAATATCAATGCAGTCGAATTAAAAGGTGAAGAAGTAGAGGCATATTTTGGAAAGCCGGCAAATACAGTAAAAATGCCTCCAAGGGTAGCAGGACAGCCAACACCTGAATTAAGCGAAGAAACAAAAGCAAAGATTAAAGAATACCAACAACAAGTGGCAGCATGGAGAGAATCCATTTCAATGGATAAGTTTTCTGAATTAGGCAAAAAATTCAATGCAGCAGGTGTTTATATTTTTGCATATAAACCAAATTCACTGGCACCTGAAAATACTGACGGGGAAGTTATTTATGCGCTAAAGGCAGCAAAAGCATTGGGTGCGACTTCAGTGAGTGTTGAATTGCCATCAGACCCAACACAAACCAAAAGGCTTGGTGATCTTGGTGCAAAAAACAAGGTTTATATTGGGTATCATGCACATTTGCAAGCCAGTGAAACAGCTTGGGATACAGCATTGGAACAATCACCCTATAATACATTAAACCTGGATTGTGGTCACTACATTGCTGCAGGAAATTCCAAAGAAAGCTTACTTGGTTTGATTGAATCTAAGCACAAACGTATTTCT
>CANLED010000189.1 GCA_947489175.1 Chitinophagaceae bacterium
TGTGCTTCTTGCAGGCAGATTGTATTAAGCTGTCATCTATCAAAGAAAGTACTTGGGTAAATATCGGCTGTCCGACATATTCACTACTTTTGTCCATATCAATTTTTTTTGTTTAGTCGCAGCAAAATTGAGAAAGGGTGGCCTAAAAACCACCCTTATTTAAAAATTTATCTCGGACAACAATATATATAAATCATGCTTCACCATAAAAAACTGGCTATTGCCTTCACTCTTCATTGCGGTGCCTGAGCCTGTCGAAGGCCATTTTTCATTCTTCATTCGCAACTCATTTATTTCACAATCCGCTTGATAATAACTGGATCATCGTCTTTGTTAATCCTTAACCAATAGTTTCCTGAAGACAGTTGTGCTGAGGGGATAATTATCAGGTCATTTCCATTGAAACCGCCAACTCGCTTTCTCCAAATCAATTGCCCGGTTAAGTTGTAAAGTGAAAGATGCAAAATACCTTCTGTCATATCTTTCAGCACAACTTTGAATTCATTTCCTATAGGATTTGGGAAGACCATTACTTTTTCTACATTCGGGAATATATCTGTTTTAATGACACTGTTGTTAGCAGAAATTAATTTTAACTTGGGATCAATAAAGGCACTGTCTGGTGTAAATCCAAGGTTTATGAAGCTTACTTGGTCGTTTTTATTGTTATCAATCACGATAATAGTATCCTTGCCGGCATTCTTAAACCGAATTGGAACGGGCATCTCAAAAAACTTAACGCTTGTATCAGAAGTAGTTTGACTTAGTGTAATATTCACCCAATTATTGCCAGCGGGTGCCCATTTTAATTTATAACTCGGAAATCCTTGTCCATATACCCAATCTCTAAAAAATTCAGATAAGTCACGCTTACTTTCATTCTCAAAGTGCATTTTCAGGTCAGTTGTATAGGCATATTTGTAATTGAATTTTGGGTCATTTAAATAGTTTCTTACTGCTTTATAGAAAACAGAGTCACCCAATTTCCAACGCAGCATCTGTAATACCCATCCTCCTTTGTTGTATGACAACCTAGAATCAAATACTCGTCCAACACTCGTTGTATCATCAACATATACTGATCCAGATGGCTTTGAAGTAATGTTGTTTAACTGGAACCGATACATGGACAATAAAGAACTTTCAGGATAGTTTTTTTCGATATTGAGGTTTGAACAGTAGACTGCAAATCCTTCATTCAACCAAATATCCCTCCAAGAACCGCAGGTTATCTTATTTCCGAACCATTGATGTGCCAATTCATGAACAATCAATCCTTCAGACATATTATTCATAAATGAGTTTGTTTGGTGTTCCATTCCGCCTCCAAACCCGAATTGTGTATGCCCATACTTTTCATTGATAAATGGGTAGGGAGTAAAAATATTGTGCAACATGCTCATCACTCTTTTGGTTAATGGTGCTGCATTCAAGAAGTCATTTTCTTTTTCAGGATAAGCATAATCAACCAATGGTAGTAATTTACTTCCGAGTTGAATATTGTCATTGATAACAACATAGTTTGTTGCAGCAAATGCCACAAGATAGGTGGCTATTGGATACCTGTGTTTCCAATAAGTTGTCCTTTTCCCATTCAGTATTTGTTCATCTACCAACATGCCGTTGCTTGCTGATCTATAAGCTACCGGTGTTGTAATGGCAATGTCCATTGAATCTGCTTTGTCATTTAATCCGTTTTTACATGGCCACCAATCTCTTCCTCCATAAGGCTCGCTTAAGGTCCACATCACTGGAACCCCTGCATGTGCGCTTGTGGTAAAAGAACTTATTGTGGTTGATATTGGGGGAGTTCCCTTGTAATAAATATTAACCTCATCTTTGGTATTTTTTTCTAAAAAACCGCCTAAGTTAATAATTACGGAATTGTCGAATGGCCTATAAAAAGCCAATTTAACATTGCGAAAAAGGATGCTATCTACCTTTAATTCATCTGCTAAATCGAGTGTAATGGTATTTGCTCTTTCTGTAATGATAAAACCTGTTTTTACATTGCCCTGTATAAACCTTAACGCCGGGTCTACCATCCAATGGCAACTTAAGTAATGTATATCAAAATTGTTAGTTGCCTTAGAGAATGGGGCTGTGGTTTGAATCACTTGTTGTTTCAATGCTGCCGCTTTTTGTTCCATGGCAGCAATTTGAAAAGTTTCTTCTACAACCTTCTTATAGTTTTGTGATTTTACCTGTTCGTGAAACATAAACAGGGCCATTGCAGCTAATAAAATTTTTAAAAACATGGTGTTTTTATGGGAATGGGGATAATATTTGTATGTTTTCTTCAAGAGATTATGCAAATCTACATAACGAATAAGACTTTCGTTTATTTTTACAGCCTTATGCTGAAACTAAATACCAATGATATTGTTAATTTTTTATCCAAGCTAACCTTAAATAGGGTATTGAATGCATCAAAAATGTTTTCAAGCTTCTTTTTAAGCAGGATTTTTAAACGTCCAATTGTATGGGGATTCCCAGTTTCCCTATCTGTTGAGCCAACAACTGCCTGTAACTTGTCATGTCCTGAATGCCCAAGTGGCTTGAAATCTTTCACCCGACCAACGGGAACCATCAAACTAGATTTCTTCAAGGAAACCATTGATGCAGTTCATAAAGAATTGATTTATTTGAGTTTTTATTTTCAAGGAGAACCTTTTCTACACAAAGGGTTTTTAGACATGGTTAGTTATGCCTCTTCAAAAGGAATATATACAGCTACTTCTACCAATGCACACTTTCTAACTGATGAGGTTGCAAAAAAGACAATTTTAAGTGGAATTGACAGGTTGATAATTTCGATTGATGGAGTTACACAGGAAATTTATGAGCAATATAGGGTGGGTGGACAAGTTTCAAAAGTATTGGATGGGGCTAAGCGTATCATTAAATGGAAAAAAGAACTAAAAAGTAAAACTCCTTTCGTGGTTTTTCAGTTCCTTGTGGTTCGCCCCAATGAACATCAAATCAATGAGGTTAAGCAGTTGGCAAAGGAAATTGGGGTTGATGATATTTGGTTTAAAACGGCTCAAATCTATGATTTTGAAAATGATCCTAACAAATTAATCCCAACTAATGATGCCTATAGTCGATATAAAAAAAATGATGAGGATGTAACGGTTCAAAAGAATCAACTTCAAAACCATTGTTGGAAAATGTGGCATAGCAATGTAATTACATGGGATGGGAAGGTGGTTCCATGCTGTTTTGATAAGGATGCACAACATGTTTTGGGCAACTTACAACAGACGAGCATGAAAGAAATATGGGGGAATGAAAAATATGGCAACTTTAGGAAGGAATTAATGCAGAGTAGAAAAAATATTGACATTTGTTCAAATTGTAGCGAAGGATTAAAAGTCTGGAGCTCGTAAAAGCGTTAATTCGCATCATCATGACACAATTTAACAACAGAATCCGACAAGTAGTGTTGCTGTTGGTGATTGGATTTTTGGCTTTCCTAATCATCAAAGAACTCTATGTCTTTTTGCCCGGACTCATGGGAGCCCTAACCTTTTATATATTGGGGAGGGAAAGATTTTTTATACTCACTGAAAAGAATGGATGGAAGCCTGGGCTTGCCGCCATGATGTTTATTTTAATATTCCTAATGTTGATTGCAGGACCACTATATTATGCCATCATTTTAATTTCGCCTAAAGTCAATTCCATTTTTTCTCATACGGATGAAATGATGATTGGCTTAAAAGCGTTTTCAGAAAAAGTGAAGGAATTGACAGGCCAGGATTTTTTAAATTCGAAAAACATCTCGTCTTTAAAATCAACTGTTACAAATTTCATCCCTACTTTTCTGAATAGCTCAGCCATGATTTTGAGCAATCTTTTGGTGATGTTTTTTGTACTTTATTTCATGCTCACGGGAGGACGAACAATGGAAAGGGTGATCAGGGAATTCATTCCACTTCATCATGAAAGTGTAATTGCTCTTTCGCATGAAACAAAAAATATGGTAAAAGCAAATGCCATTGGCATTCCGCTTATTTCAGTTATACAGGGCTTAACCGCCTGGTTTGGATATACTATTTTTGGGATGAATGATGCCCTGATGTGGGGATTTTTAACAGGAGTATTTGCCTTTTTCCCCATTGTAGGCACGATGCTAATTTGGGTGCCACTGGTGGTTTTTCTCTTTGCTCAAGGAGATTCTACACATGGAACTGGGTTGCTCATTTATAGCCTGATCGTAACAGGAAATGTTGACTATCTTGCACGGGTAACCTTGATGAAAAAAATAGGAGACGTTCACCCGTTGATAACTGTTTTTGGCGTTATTGTTGGACTCCAACTATTTGGTTTTATGGGGTTTATTTTCGGCCCATTGATTTTCAGCTATTCAATTATTTTGGTCAAAATATATGCTCATGAATTCGTGGATCCTTCTAGAAATACCATTTAAATTTTAAACATGGCCCTAGAAAATGAAATAAATCAACCTTCTTTTCGAAGTGAAGATCAAAAAGCAATTGTAAACATCATCTTCACCTATCATTGGGTAACTGAAAAGTTTAAAAATATCTTGTCAGTTGAGGGTATAACCATGCAACAATACAATATCCTCAGAATTTTAAGGGGCAGTGATCCTACACCTTTGTCAACACTCAGCATCAGGGAAAGAATGCTGGATAAGATGAGTGATACAAGTAGGATTGTGGAGCGGATGCTTCGCAATGGATTAGTAGGGAAAAGAATTTGTTCTACCGACAAACGCTTGGTTGATATTAATTTAACCGATGCGGGTAAAAAAATGCTTTTAAGATTGGATGAAAGAATAGACGAAATGGATGAAATTACTGCTAATCTTAATTCTGATGAATTAACATCTTTGAATCATTTGCTGGATAAGGTGAGGGAAACAGCCAATTAGTTGAAGGGGTTGAAGTGGTTGAAGAGGTTGAAGAGGTTGAAGGAGAGCCCTCGCTTCGCTCGGTATTACAGAATAACTAGCTTGTCATCTTGAATGTGTTATAGGGGACCCTAAAAAAAAGGGGATGAC
>CANLED010000190.1 GCA_947489175.1 Chitinophagaceae bacterium
GTTGTTGAAACAAAGGGCTTAGATCACAAGGGAGATAACTTGCATTTCAACAGTGAAGGACAAAGAGAGTTGGGGAAGCGCTATGCGACTGTGTTTGTAGAAAAGTTTTTGAGGTAGGGTTTTGGGGCGCTCAGGGGAGTTCCCTCGCAGAGCTCAGGATGACAGGATGTATCTCGCTGCGCTGGTTCCTTCGCTGAGGTCATAATGCCGTCTTTGTAATTCATTGAAAATCATCATGTTAAAATGCAAATTTTTCCCCACAAAGACTCCCCTCCTGGACAGGAGGGGTGCCGAGACAGATGAGCAAAGCGAATCTGGCAAGGCGGGGTGGTGGAATTAATTTTAGATAATCCACCACCCCGGCCTCTGTCTCGTCACCTTCGGCGACTCGCCAGAGTCCTCCCCTCCTGTCCAGGAGGGGAGTCTTGTTTTTAATTGTTCTACAACACATTTATTTCTATTCAAAAAAACGTCATAACCTTTTTTTTAGCGTCGCCCTATAAGACATTCAGGATTACAGGAGTTTTGAAAAAAATTTACATACCCTAACCCGTAATTTTCATTATTTTTAGGCATAATCATTTGCCATGCAAAAAAAAACATTCAATATTTCCAAGAATCTCATTGCTAAACTTTTTGTATCCCCATTTTTCATTCTTCATTTTTCTTTCTTCATTCTTCATTCAAACGCTTTTGCCCAAGATCGTCCCAACATATTGGTGATTTTCTCTGATGACCATACGCAACAAACCATCAGCGCCTATGGAAGTTCATTGATGCAAACACCCAATATAGACCGTATAGCAAAAGAAGGTGCCATCCTCAAAAATACTTTTGTCACAAACTCAATATGTGCTCCAAGCAGGGCTGTGCTGCTTACCGGTAAATACAGCCACCTCAACGGTTTAAAAGACAATTCGCCAAAACGTAAGTTTGATGGAGCTCAGCAACAAGTTCAGAAATTATTAAGTGCGAATAATTACCAAACAGCTTGGATCGGGAAATGGCATTTGGTTACACTACCACAAGGGTTTGATTATTGGACAATCCTTCCGGATCAAGGAAACTATTTTCAGCCTGATTTCATCAACATGAAAAAAGACACAGTTAGGCATCAAGGCTATGTTACCAACGTAATAAGCGACCTATCGTTGGGATGGCTCGACAAAAGAGATACAACAAAACCATTCTTCATGGTTATTGGAGAGAAGGCCACTCACAGAAACTGGATGCCAGCTGTTGAAGACCTAGGTGCTTTTGAAAATGTAGAATTTCCTATGCCGGCTAACTTTTATGATGACTACAAAAACAGAAGAGCAGCATTGGAACAAGACATGACAGTTGATAAAACAATGACCATTGGTGACGACTTGAAGATTGGTGTGAATTATTCAAAACCAGGCATGTTTGGCAGGTTAAATACTGCGGAAAAAGCAGCTTACAAAAAATATTTTGACCAAGCAGAAATAGAATACGATAAAGTGAAAAACGATTCTGCTGCATTGATCAAATGGAAGTATCAACGCTATTTAAAAGATTACCTGTCAACCGCAAGGGCACTTGATAGAAATATTGGAAGGATTTTGAAGTACCTCGATTCAACTGGACTGGCTAAAAACACGATTGTTGTATACACTTCAGACCAAGGATTTTACATGGGAGAACATGGGTGGTTCGACAAACGCTTTATGTATGAAGAAAGTTTGCGAACTCCTTTTGTGATAAAATATCCTGGAAAAATAAAACCCAATACACGTGTTGAAGACATGGTGGTAAACATTGATTTTACGCCAACGCTGCTAGACATGGCAGGAGTAAACATTCCAACTGATATCCAAGGCAAAAGCTTTGCTAGCAGATTACTAACGAACAAAACAGATAAGAATTGGAGAAAATCCATGTATTATCATTATTATGAATATCCGCAACCACACAAGGTTCCAGCACATTTCGGTGTTAGAACAACTAGGTATAAACTCATCCGATTTTATGGTCCTTTCGATGTCTGGGAGTTGTATGATCTAGAAAAAGACAAAACAGAAATGAACAACTTATTTGGGAAACCAGGGTATGAAAAAATTACAACAGAATTGAAAGCAGAACTACTAAAACTTGTGAAAGAATACAAAGATGTAGAAGCAGAAAATATTCTACTTAAAAATTAAAGCCCCAAATTTAAACTCATGTTTAGAAAACAATATTTGATTTTTATACTGCTTGTTTCTGTTCCATTTCTGAGCAAAGCACAAGCAAAACCAAAATTCACCTTCAACCATGCTGCTATTTATGTTACCGATTTAAAACGCACAGGTGATTTTTACACCCAAGTGATAGGACTAGATACCATCCCAGAACCGTTTCATGACGGAAGACATATTTGGCTTGATATTGGTTTTGGCAGGCAAATGCATATCATCCAAGGGGCAGAAAAAGAAAAAGAATATTTTCAAAACAATCATCTTTGTTTTAACACCCCTGATGTAATTGGTTTTACCAAACTATTGGAAAAAAAATCTATCACATGGGTTGATGCAAAAGGGAATCCAAACAAAATCACAACCCGTATTGATGGAGTTCTTCAGGTATTTCTAAAAGACCCTGACGGTTATTGGATTGAAGTAAATAATGCCAAGTAGGACCTTGTATGAATCATTTAATTAATGTTGATTACTTTGGAGAATGAATTTAATTTTCGAAAAAATAAACAAATCAATCAATCAACACTACAATTTCACACCAAAACTGAGTATCAAACTTCCTTATCTTTGCATCCATGAAATTCTATAATATATTCATCAAATACAGACTTCCACTAGGCGTTGTCTCATTAATTGGAGCCATTTTAGTCACCATCTTCAGCGGTTTCTGGCCTTCCTTGGCACTTTACATCATAGCAGTGCTCTGCATTTTTACACATTTTTTCATCGGACCGTTGCGCCTAATACAAGAATTTTTAGAAGAAGGTGATTTTGATGGTGCAGAGAAAATCTTAAATGGAATCAAGTACCCCAATTTGCTTTACAAGCCAATCCAATCAGTTTATTACACACTGAAAGGGAATATTGCGATGACAAAGCAAGACTTTGATTCAGCTGAAAAGCACATGAAAAAAAGTTTGTCACTTGGATCCCCCATGAAGGAAGCAGAAGGTGCAAATAAACTTCAATTGGGCATGATGGCGATGCAAAAAGGGAATATGAAGGAAGGTGAAAGTTTAATCAGGCAAGCGCTTAAAGCAGGTATTGCTGACAAAGAAAGTGCTGCTTTGGCAAACCTACAAATGTGCCAAATCATGATGCAAAAAAGAGCATTCCGCTCAGCAAAAGATTTTTTCAGAAGAGCCAAAGCTCAGAAAGCTACAACTCAACAAGTTGTAGATCAAATAATGCAAATTGAGAAGTATATCTCAAGAATGCCAGGCTAACAAAAAGATTTTTAATTGACAGTAAAGGGTGAAAAGGAAAGCGTGCTGAAGCTTTTTCTCTTCACCCTTTTTAGTATGTTGATTTTAACCAAATATCTCTTTCACCTTGGCTTTTCTAAATTCAAATATCCCTTCCAATTGCTTCTTGATAAAAATCAGGTTTGCGATATCACCCAAAAATCCCATAGGTGCCTTGTAATGTATCAAATCTATCATTTCGATGCCACCTTCTACTTCCTTAAAATGATGTTGGTGATGCCACATTGCGTAGGGGCCAAATCGCTGTTCATCCACAAAAAACTTTTTAGGAACAACATGTGTAATTTCTGTCATCCAAAACATTGGTATTCCCAAAACTGGCCTAACATTGTAAGTCATAACCTGTCCAGGATACATTTCATCCCCATATAACTCATTTGTAAACTTTAGATTGAGGTATTCAGGCGTCATCACTGCTAAGTTCTTAGGATGCGAAAAAAAATCCCATGCCACATCAAGTGTGACAGGAACAAATTGTGTTCGTTGAAATTTGTGTACAGACATGTTTTTTTTATTAGCTTACTACTTATTTGAAAATTGCTTGAATTGTATAAAAATCAAATCAACAACTTGATTATAGTAATGCTTTAAAGAAGAAATAGTTCTATCACCTAACAGAATTTTCAAATAAAATTTGTTCAAACAGGTAATTTTGAAGGTCAAATAAGCACATCATAAAAAATGAGAATCAGTTAACTTTGCATTCTTCATGAAACATATATTCAACTATATCCCCCTTAACATTGTGATTCCGATCGCGGGAATTTTGTTTTTTTCAAGTTGTGGACAGCAGATTCCACCAACCGGTGGTCCCAGGGATTCGCTTCCCCCCAAACTCGTTACCGCATTACCTATCCAAAGCGCTGTCAATTTTAAAGGGAATAAGATTGTCCTCACTTTTGATGAATACATCAATTTAGACAACCCATTCGAAAAGCTTGTATTTTCCCCTACCCCTAAGAGAAGTCCAGAAGCAATTGGAAAACTAAAAAATGTAACTGTCAAAATAAAAGATACCCTTGAAGCAAACACAACCTATAGCATCGATTTTACGGAAGCGATTCGAGACATCAATGAAAACAATATTTTGAAAGACTTCACCTACACTTTTTCAACCGGCAGTTATATTGACACGGGATTTATCATAGGCCGTGTATTGATAGCAGAAACCGGAAAAATTGATACAACGCTGATAGCGGTTTTACAACAAAACTTGGATGATTCCGCAGTGGCAAAGGAAACACCTCGGTATTACACAAAACTTAAGGGAGACGGCAGTTTTACTTTCAAATACATCAAGCCCGGCAAGTATAATTTATTTGCATTGAAAGATGCAGATGGCATGAAAAAATACGATCAGCCAAGTGAAATGATTGCGTTTCTAAACAGACCCATCATCATTGGTATTGATACGGCCTTTACAATGTATGCATTTGAAGAAGAAAGAGAAATTCTACCAAAACCCAAGACCACAGCACCTAAGACTGATGGTAAAAAGGTTGAAGACAAAAGGCTAAGGCTTACAAATACCTTGGAAGGAAATAAAC
>CANLED010000191.1 GCA_947489175.1 Chitinophagaceae bacterium
GTCCACTTGATTTCTCCAGTTGCACGATCTCTTCCTTCAAAAACATCTTGTGAGGCTGTAGCAGCCTTCCAAGTAGTGCTGAAATCTATCAAATTGGCAAAGAAATCATTGGTCAATGTACCTGGATTCTTGGTGAATACTCCGTGGTGCGACTGGTCAAAATTTGTGTTCAACACCCTCATTCCTCCGATCAATACTGTCAGCTCTGGTGCGGTCAAAGTCATCAACTGCGCCTTGTCTATCAATATTTCCTCGGCTGATGCTGTATAACGGGCATTCTTGTAGTTACGGAATCCGTCTGCTATTGGCTCTAGTACTGTAAATGATTCTACATCAGTTTGCTCTTGGGTTGCATCTGCACGTCCTGCTGTGAACGGAACTGTAATTTCATGTCCAGCGTTTTTCGCAGCTTGCTCAATTCCCACTGAACCGCCTAGAACAATCAAATCCGCTAAAGAAACCTGCTTGGCGCCTGTTTGGGCTGCATTGAATGCGTTTTGGATTCCTACTAGAACATCCAACACTTTTGAAAGTTGTGCTGGGTTGTTGACTGCCCAATATTTCTGAGGGGCTAATGCTATGCGAGCTCCGTTTGCTCCTCCTCTTTTGTCTGATCCACGGAACGTTGCTGCTGATCCCCATGCTGTTGATACCAACTGAGAAACAGTCAATCCTGATGTAAGTATGCTTGCTTTCAATCCTGCAATGTCTTGATCATCTATTGATGTATAAGTAACTGCTGGGATTGGATCTTGCCAAATCAATATTTCCGCTGGTACTTCTGCTCCTACGTAGCGTGTGCGTGGACCCATATCGCGGTGTGTCAACTTGAACCAAGCACGTGCAAATGCGTCTGCTAACTGATCTGGGTTCTCTAAGAAGCGCTTCGAAATTGGACCATAAGCTGGATCTACACGCAAAGCTAAGTCGGAAGTTAGCATTGTTGGTGCATGTCTCTTTGTTGGGTTGTGTGCATCTGGCACCGTGCCTGCACCTGCTCCTGCCTTTGGCTTCCACTGTTGTGCACCGGCTGGACTCTTGGTCAATTCCCACTCGTATCCAAAAAGATTCTCAAAATAATTGTTGCTCCATTGTGTTGGTGTGGTTGTCCACGCCCCCTCTAGTCCACTGGTGATGGTATCTTCTCCATTACCGCTTCCAAAGGTATTCTTCCAACCTTGACCTTGCTCCTCAATGCTTGCTCCTGCTGGCTCTTTTCCAACATACTTGCTTGGATCTGCAGCACCATGCGTTTTACCGAATGCATGTCCACCCGCTATCAAGGCCACCGTCTCTTCATCATTCATCGCCATGCGCGCAAATGTTTCGCGGATATCTCTCGCCGATGCTATTGGATCAGGATTGCCGTTTGGTCCTTCTGGATTCACATAAATCAATCCCATTTGTACAGCTGCAAGTGGATTCTCCAATTCACGGTCGCCGGTATAGCGCTTGTCGCCCAACCACTCTTTCTCTGATCCCCAGTAAACATCTTCCTGTGGCTCCCAAACGTCTTCACGCCCACCCGAAAATCCAAAGGTTTGAAATCCCATTGATTCTAATGCACAGTTTCCTGCCAAAATCATGAGGTCAGCCCATGATAGCTTCTTGCCATATTTCTTTTTGATGGGCCATAGCAACAAACGTGCCTTGTCCAAATTGGTATTGTCTGGCCAGCTGTTCAATGGCGCGAAACGCTGGGTTCCTGCACCACCACCGCCCCGGCCGTCTGTTGTTCTGTAAGTACCTGCACTGTGCCAAGCCATGCGTATGATGAACGGACCATAATGCCCGTAATCTGCAGGCCACCAGTCTTGTGATGTTGTTAGAACATCAATGATGTCTTTCTTCAATGTAGGTAAATCAAGCGACTTAAACTCTTCAGCATAGTTGAAATTGTCTCCCATTGGGTTAGACAAATTAGAATGCTGGCGAAGGGTGTTCAATTTCAACTGATTCGGCCACCAGTCGCGGTTTACTGTGCCATTTCCAGCACTTTGTTTCAGCGTTGCACCTGAAAAAGGGCACTTTGCTGCACCGGCATCATTTCCGGCAGATGTGTTATTTTCCATATTTAATTGATTTTAAGATTTTTAAAGAAGCGAAATTACAACTATCTAAATTTATAAGTTGATTGAACTGCTCTAAATGGTTAAATTTTAAAAAAAAACGATATATCTCAAAAAAGTAGTGTTTTATCCTACAAACCTTCCAAATATAACAGTATGTTATTTAACAAACCGATAGTATCACATTAACCATTTCTTGGCAATGTTTGTTTAATCTCACGAGTAATTTAGCAGAATTCTGATATCCTAGAAATTCCAACTAAAAATATAAAAACTCCAGATTGCAATTCTGGCAAATACAAAAGTATAAGTAGGGTATGGATTGACTTTTACACAGATTGATTTTTATTCATTTATTGTAAACATGTAACTAGGTTATGAGAATATCACTGTCATTACTATGCCTTTTATGTTATGCCTCTTATGCACAACAGCCTTTCAATCCTATTGAAAAATCCTTTCCGCTGAAATGGAAAATAAAAATTGGCATTGCCAGTTTCAAAACCAATGTAGTTTTCAACAATGGAACCTTGATCATCGGTTCAAATGGTTCAAATTTTATGGACTATAATACTTACGACAAAAATTCAGGTGTTTATGTTATCAATCGGAAAACGGGTGTAATCATAAAAAAAATTGGAGGTGAAGAGTTGGGTGATATGGACGTAAATGGAACTTTATTTCATAACAACAAACTATATTTTGGAAACGACAACGAAGAATTTCTTTGTACAAACCTCGATGGTAAGGTACTGTGGCGAAATCCTGCCTCCGGCGATATTGAACACGAACCTGCTTTGCTTAGCAATAAGAATAAACAATACATCGTGTATGCAACAGAATCTGGAGAAGTGAAGGCAGTGGATCCTGAAACAGGATTAAAGATTTGGAACTACTATACACCAGATTTCAAAGGTTGGAAACCAGGTGACAACAGAATGATTTTTAAAGTAAAAGCATATTTTTCTAACAGCAATTCTTTTTACATCAAACCTTTGTTGGTCGACTTAAACATGGATGGGGTTAATGACCTTGTTTATGTTACATACGACGAAAAAATATTCGCTATCAATGGGTATGACGGAAAATTGTTGTGGAGAAAAAATTATCAAGGTTTGAATTCCATGATTGCAAATATTGGAACACAAAAAGAGCCTTTGATTTTTGTAACACATAGTGTTTATAATTCTAACGATATTAGGTTAAACAAATTCGATATCATCAACAGAAAAGGCAATATCGTCAAACAACAAATATTTGGTTCAAACGACTATGTATCTGGATTAAATGCTTTGAATATTGATAATGGCAAAATAATGTTTGCCTGTCGCGATTCAATTATGTTAATTGATAAAGTAGGAAATTACTCAACAACTTCAAGGGTAATTCTTTACGATTATGTTAGTATTAGTGGCGATTTGGTAAAAGAAAATAGAAATGGATATTCCCCTATACTTGCAAACAATATTTTTTTATACAAAGGCCTGAAGTCTGCACTGGTATTGAATCAAAGGGATTATGCAAACTCGAATATAGGCTTCGTTGAAATTGTTTCAATAGACCAAGGAAAAGTGTTAGAAAGATATGCTTTACCATCAGCAAGTGAAATGCCTCCAGTTATAGATGATATAGACATGGATGGAAAATTGGATTTGTTGATCAGTGGGTTCGATGGTTATTTATATTGCTACTCACTCAACATCAAAAAATAATTCACTTACTTATTTCTTCATCATATCATTACTAAATAAATGAAAAAAATTTATATAAAAATTGCTGCCGCATTGCTGATATTATTGAGCTTATTTTTTGTTTGGATGAAATTCTCTAAGGATAAAATCCAATATGAGCAGAACATCCATCCTCCAATTAAATCACAAGATATTGCATTCGAGGAATACCGTTTTCTTAAAGACAGCACCTTAAAAATTGAAAGAACAACAGGCACTTTGATAAGCATTTCACCCAACACATTTGTTCATAAAAATGGAACAGAGGTTAAAGACAGTGTGTTGTTAAAGGTTAGGGAATTCCATAATACAGAAGATATTTTTAGGTCGGGCATACCAATGTCTATCGACAAAAAAAGAAAACAATTTTTACAATCCGCTGGAATGATTGAATTGAGGGCCTTTTCAGGCGGTCAGGAATTGGAAATTCGAAAAGGAAAAACAATAGGCATTGAATTGGCTTCATTCAAAAAAGGTGATAATTATCAACTGTACCATTTTGATGAAAACAACAATTGGAAAATAAATGGAACATTTACCACAGGTGCTAATACCAGAAAATTTAACCGCTTGAAAGAGTTGGGCATAACTGATACAACAACTAAAACAGATATTGTTTTTGATTTGGTAACGAATACATCTGAAGCTCCTTATTTGAGGGCCTTTAAAGATTTGCGATGGAAAGTATTAGCGGAAGACATTGATGATGGAATTGAAGAAGCCATGAGAATTCACTGGGAAGAAGTGAAGGTGGGGAAATTGAATCAAAAAACAGGCAAGCATAGTTTGTCATTTTACACAGTACAAAACTTTGAAGATGATGGTCCAGTTGAATTGAGTTTTGATATCCTTGCCATACCCGTGCATGCTGGAAATTTACAAGCAATAAATGAAAAACAATGGAATAAACGTGTTGGAGAATTCGAAAATATAATGCTAAAATTAGAAGATGAAAAAAAACGATTGGCTCAGCAAGCAGACTTGATGAACGCTTTCAAAATTGACAAAATGGGTATCTGGAATATCGACAAGATTATGAAAATGGAAGATGTAGAATGGAAAGAAGTACAGATCAATTTTTCAGAAAATGTTGATAAAGACATCAATAAATTAAGTCTCTTTGTATTGTATGTTAATGACAATTCCTTGATTGAATATTTACCAGGTGATTGGCAGAAAATAGGTTTCAAAAAAGGAATCAAGATGAAA
>CANLED010000192.1 GCA_947489175.1 Chitinophagaceae bacterium
CGGTGTAAAGTCCAGAAGACAAGCTTGACGTGTCAAAATTCACTCTACCTGACGTGATCTTATTATCAAAGACTATCTCACCCACTGAGTTGAATATTTGCGCTTGAACTGGTCCATTAGATGTGTATTCGATATTCAATACATCTGAAACAGGATTTGGATACATGTTGAAGTTGAATGATAGTTCATTCTCAATGCCGGCAACTGCATAGGTGCTTCTAGCGAACAGTGTATTGTCGCAAACGATTTCAGAAACTCCAGGTACATAACCAGAAACATAGGTGTTTGTGTAGGTATTGAATGCAATCATTTCAACCACATCGCTAGTATTAATTCCCACCAAAAGAAAGGTGCCTGTGTTTTGATCGAATTGAGAGGAACCACCTACGAAGTAAGGGAAGTCGGTCAACTCTACTAGCGTGTTGACATCTCCATTATTCACGTCGATTTCTACAATGGTTTTTCCAGTGAATAAACCAATCTCGTCATAGGTATCATTCGTTGCGAATAGCTTCTCGTTGACATTATCGAAATTAAGACTTGTGATACCGTTGATGAGATTTGGTGTATTCAGAATAGTTTTGGTGAATGAAAAAGATTCTTCTCTAACCGGAATAGCATAGAGCGCCAATTCTGAGTCAATGGTGTATCCAACATAATAGATAATCCCATTATTGGAATCAAAACCAATAGCGTCGGCAATAAGGCCAATAACACCTGGTTCATATATCGTTCCAATCAGGATATCTTCATTGGACACAATATCATATTCATAGATGCTGATGTACTCCTCGGTTTCCATAATGAGGTTATACATTTTGCTATTGCTCATATCGAATTCTGCGATGTTGGTGTACAACGAACCAGTGTTCAAATTGCTTTCTTCAGTGTCAGTATCGTATGAATACAACCCTGTGCTTTCGCCAGATACGCCTGCTATGTAGTAACTGCTATTGAAAGGATCAAATGCTGATGAAGCATATAAATATGCGTCCAGTGTAGTTGGAATAGTTGTCACTGATATTTCATCAAATGCAACCCACTGAATCAAGTCGACAGAATTTGTGCTCGTGTTGTAAGAAACACCCATTAGTTTGATCTGCGATTGTGCTGTCGCAGTTAGCGCTAAAGTGACAGTAAGGGCGTATAGTAGTTTTCTCATGGCACATGTCTAATTTACAACAAATGGGAAATGTGTTTGTTCTATGATTTGTAATTTACTCAAAGACTTATTTGTCACAAGAACACAATCAAGCCGTCATCTTTTTACTTTTCGATTTACGAATACTTTTGATTGATTTGCTTCTTCCATCTTTCCTTTTGGTGAAATATTGGTTTAACGCGAGTTCTTCTTCTTTTGTAAGCTTGTCTTGACTTCCAATAAAATCAACATCAAGTTCAATTGATTGCTTTTTCATTTCATATTGAATTTGGAAAGTATTTACCTATTAATTTCAAGGCCTCCTTGGTTTCGATAATCATGACACGATTACTCAAATGAAAAGCGCCTAGAGTATTTACGTAATGATCTATAAGCTGCGATTTAGAAAGGAAGGAAATTGCGCCTTGAAACCCTCTCTGAAAGGATAGTTTACAAGCAAAAGCAACCAGATTTCCAGGCACTCCATTGTAGACTTTGTTTTTTCCCTTATTGAATGGAGCGCTTTCGATTAAATGCATGTAAACATGGTCTGGTTTAACTTCGATACTAACAAGACCTTGTATAATGTTTGGATTCCCAACAATTGTTAACTTGTAAACTTCCTTAGCTGGATTCTTGAGTTCAATTTTCCAATCGAAGGCCCAACCATTTTTTTTTGATATTGACTTAGTCTCTTTTGAATTAAGTATGGAGACTTCTGTTTGAAAACTATCTCCAGACACTACATTTTCAATAGAATTTGTGAGTTTGTCAACTTCAAAGTTTAATCCTATGTTCCTTTGCTTTTTCACACTATAAATCTAAGGATTTTCTGTGACTCGCACAAATCTGTTTTTCTCATGTTAACCTTAAAAGACTTGCGGCTTGCAGCCTAAGTTGGTTATCTATTTCACAGGACAAAATTCCTTATAATCTCATTTGGAAATGGAGAAATGAAATTCTGCGCCTTGACCTTCTTCACTTTGCACGTGCATCAAATTCAGCTTCTCCATGCGCCCACATGAAGCCTTGACTACCATCCTTGCGGATTGTTTTAAGTTCCAGTTCATATGGGATTCCCTTTTCTTTGGTAAGATTTAGTGCAGAAGATAGTTGCTCCCAGCTATCTGGGGTAAACAACTTCATGTGTTCGGTGTATGGTGGCGGTGGAAGTGTAGAATCGAAACCATACATATTGTATAGCTCTTCTGTCCAAAGTACCTCATTGGTTTTTATATCAAGCTCCCAACTAGCTATGCCGGCAATTTTTTGTGTGTAGTTTAGTAAAGCGAAATTTTTATCTAATTTATTCTTGTTTTTTATGTACTCGCTAACATCCTGATGCGAGCCTAACATTCTCATTGGCTTGCCTTCATTGTTTCTGATAGCCAATCCTCGACATCTTATCCAAACGATAGATCCGTTTTTGTGTGTATATCTTAGGGTTTGATCGAATGGTACTTTCGGGTTTTCACAATGTTTAATAAAGTGTTCATTAGCTAGTTTGAAATCATCAGGATTTATGATGTCGTGCCACGAGGAAGGTTTGTGTGGCATTTCTTTATAATCATATCCTAAGACGGACCAAAATTTCGGACTCATCCATTCTTCTTCAGGATTAACCAAATCCCAATACCAAATCCCATCTAAGGATGATTCTTGTATAAAATCGAAGATAGCACTATCAGACTTAACTAAATCATAGAGCTCTTTCTTGAGGTAATGGTTGTCTTTCATGAGCTGCGGTTAAGTAATTTTTGTCAATTTACGATTTCAGACGTTTCTGTCCTAAGCAAAATATGACAACTTTCACTTTTGCAATCATTTATGAACCAAGATCACTCAATAAGAGCTTGTAAGAAATAAATACGGTTCGAAGGCATGATTTATCCAGATACTACTTTTATCCTGAGGAAAAATTTTAAAATATTCCTCATTAGGATATAAAACTATCTGCTGTCCTGTTCTCACATAGTTATTTGAGTTTACATATTCGGGAGACTCAAATTCAGGCAATACTTTTCGGATATAGACTTCGAGGTTTTTGCCTAGATACTTTTGAAATTTCTTATTTGCTTTATCTGTAGGTTTATCCAAACTGTTATAAACTTTTGTCATTACCATCCTTTTCAAAAAAGGTTGCTTTCTTATGACTTCTCTTGCATTAGCAAAAGGACTTAGCTCAACAAAATCTCCTGCAGTTTGAATAGAAAAAGGCGCTTGAGGCACCCAGTCAGCTGCATTAGTGACAGTAAGAGCCCAACCACCTTTAGTCATGTTTTCAAAATCATAAGCGAAATAAAGATTCCCTGGTTTTGGAGCAGCGCTGCAATAGGTCTTAAATTTTATTTCAGCAGGAATACCACCCGTTTTCTGTTGTTGTAGCAAAAGGGCCGTCAATAGGTAAGAAATTGCTCCTCCCTGACTATGCCCCATAATGTAAAAATTACGGTATCCTGAATTGTACAGCGAATCAATTTTAGGAAGAATATCTTGAGAAAGATATGCGGTCGCAATTAGCCAGCCGGCGTGAACTGCGGAACGATGGTCGTTACTTAAATTGTAGTTGAATAAAAAGTCATTGCTAAGTTTTAATGATCCTGCGGCAGGCACCATTGCAGCATAAAAATTGTCAAGCCAGCTCAATTGCTTTGTTGTCGTTCCTCTTATACTGATGCAAGCTGTATTATCTTTATTCACCCATAAATCCCACCTATTGTCCAAACCCATTTCGGATGATCTGTAAATTTTTTGGAATTTTTCTGGGGCAGGCAGATTGGGATTGTATAAAGAATCGCCCTGCCTACTAGAAACTTTAAGCAGTTCAAGAAACTCTTCCCTATCAAAACCCGGTTTCAAACTTGTGGTTTGAGCATAGCCAGGAATTACACATAAACTCAAGAAGATAAAAAACAAATAGGAAATGACTGAATTTCTCATATTCTATCTTTTAGGCTGGTTATAAATCTTCTTAATTCAATATTGGCGTGACATCTTTAACAGCATTTGTTTTTGATTCATCATCATTTATTACTTGTTCTTTCACTGTTGCAAAGTCAATTGCTTTCAAGTCAATTTTTCTAACTTGTCTGTTCCACATCGTATGATAATAATACACTTTGTTTTTTAAGTCAGATGAAGAAGTTACTTGAGTTGCGCTGACTATGTCTGTTGGCAGATGTTCTGCTGGCACTTGAGCACCTAGAGGGATATTGAAATTATCCAATATTCTAAATGATTCGAAAACTGCGTCAACTGATGTTTCTAAAGGACGGCAAGAAGCTGTAAAAGCAGCGGCTCTTACAAATCTTGATGGTGGCGTAAAATCTCCCGGTAAACCAATCAATCCAGAACCACCACCCAATGGTTTTAAGTCATATTCCTCTAACCTCATTGGAATATTAGGGCTTGTTGATAGATTGAGATAATTTCTTTGATTGATTAAATGCCAGTCGTACGTTGGCGAATTTGTTATAACACCAATGTATGGATCATAAATTTTAACTTCACCTTTGTTTACTATTTCTATTATCTTGCTTTTACCACTTGGGTCAACAATTTTGAAATGAAAAGGAAGTGCGGCCCCGCCAAACTCTTTGTTGTCAACATTTACAACAATAACATTCTTTAGGTTAGTAACGACTTCATCTACTGTTTTAAACGATGATAACATCCATTGCATTAAATCACCTACACTCATAGAATTCTCAGCTTTTGTGCTATCGTAAACAGCGTATTCAGCAAAATCAGGCAGATAATATACTCCCACATATAGACCCTCCTCATTTAAACCATCAGGGCCATATGGCTGGCCATAAGCTGTAAGAGTTACAAAGCCATATTTACCATTCCATTTTT
>CANLED010000193.1 GCA_947489175.1 Chitinophagaceae bacterium
TTCATCCTTGTATGGATTGAAAATGATCACAGGGTTGCCATCATTAAACATCCTTAGAGAAGATGGGAACTCTCCCTCCCCGCTGACAATAACACGCAACGGTGATTTTCCAGGTACATGACGCACTGTAAGCAGCGGATCGTCGAGAAGCGCTGTTCTTGCACCAATCATGATAGCATCCTCTTCACTCCTCCATTGATGAACAAGTTCATTTGATAAATCACCGGTAATTAAAAGACGTTCATCATCGAAAGACGCCATAAACCCGTCGGCAGTTTGAGCCCACTTGAGGATGATGTATGGCTGCTCATTTTCATGAAACCAAAAAAATCGCCTGTTTTGAAACCTGGCTTCAAACTGCAAAACATCTGTCCTTACATCAATATCCGCATGTACCAATTTTTCAACTCCTTTCCCATTTACGGCTTCAAATGGATCCAATGCTGCAATAACAACATCTTTTATTCCTGCTTTGATAATCAGGTCTGCACAAGGTGGCGTTTTACCAAAATGAACACATGGTTCTAAAGTAACATAAAGCTTTGAGAGAGGAATCAAATGCTTATCCTCTTCACGTACAGAATTAATGCAATTAACTTCGGCATGTGCTTCACCATATTTCATGTGATAACCCTCTCCAATTATCCGTTGGTTGTAAACAAGTACAGCACCAACGAGGGGATTGGGAGATACCATACCAATTCCTTTTTCTGCAAGTGCAATGGCATGTGCCATAAAAAAATCATCATCAAGAATCATAATCAATCATTTTGTGGAAATTGCACGATAAATCATTTTTATTTCACCAAAACCTCACGGAGGATATCTTGCAAAGTTAATTGTTTTACATTTGGGAGTGTATATCAAAGAAGCTTACCATAACCTCACAGCAACATTGACTCCAATCTATGGAAATAGAGAATCTAACAATATTTCAGATTGGGTAATTGAACATCTAACTGGATGGGATAGGTCTAAACGATTAATTCACCACGACACTTCTCTTGATGAAGAACAAATTGAAAAATTTCAATTATTTAAAAACGAATTGCTAAACGGAAGACCCGTACAATATGTACTGGGAGAATCATGGTTTGCTGGCATGTCATTTTTTGTTGATGAACGGGTTCTCATCCCCCGACCTGAAACAGAAGAGCTAGTAGACTTCATTTCGAAAAAATATCAAGCAATCCCACCATCTCAAAACTATGCTTTTAAACTGCTTGATATAGGCACAGGGAGCGGATGCATAGCAATTTCTTTGAAAAAGAAATTTCCAGATTGGGAAATTTGGGGAATTGATGAAAGTGAAGCAGCACTGGAAGTTTCTGCTATAAATGCTGAAAAACAAAACACCCTCATTTACCTTAAAAGAGTGGACATCACCAAGGAAATAGAATTAGATTCATTGCCTTACTTTAATGTGATAGTAAGCAATCCACCCTATATACCGTTAAGCGACAAGTTGGAAATGGCAGATCATGTTTTACAGTTTGAACCTCACCAAGCGTTGTTTGTAACTGACAATGACCCTCTTCAATTTTATAAAAAAATTGTTTCCTTTTCATCTAATCATTTGTTAAGGGGTGGCCTGATTTTTTTTGAAACCCATGCCGATTATGCAAAAGAAGTTTCCGATTTATTAGTAGAAAACGACTTTGAAAATGTGGAAATAAAGTGTGATTTTCAAGAAAAAGAAAGGATTGTTTGTGGCAAAAAGACGGGCGATTCGCTGTAGTTTAAGGCTGCTTTTCAACAGAAAGCACTGTTTTGGCACCAAGTTCTTTGGCAATACGCATAACCCCAACAACGGCATTGATATCAACTGATTTATCTGCATTGATAACAATGGTAGGAATTTCTGTTTTTTCTTTCGTAATAGCCGGAATTAAAGCTGATTTAAGTGAATCGAGGCTCACCAGGGTTGTTCCAACGTAGTAATTCCTTAAAGAATCTATAGATACCACCACATTTTGTTTGGCTTTTGTATCACCGGCAGATTTTGGCTGCGATAGCTTAATTACATTTGGGTTTGCAAGGGTGGATACAATCAAAAAAAACATCAAAAGAATGAATAAAATATCATTCAGGGCTTCTGTAAAAACCTCAGCTTCTCCCCTATATTTCTTTCTGATTTGCATTTTTTTCTATTTGATGGGCTCTTGAAGAATGTCAATAAAATCAGCTGCAGCCACTTCCATTTTATTGGCAGTCTTGTCAATTTGCGTATGCAAAAAGCTATATCCTAGAAAAGAAACCAATCCAACCAACAAACCTGAAATGGATGTAACCAGCTTTACATACAATCCACCAGCAATGGTGTTCAACACAAATTCACCAGTTGTGTTTATATCAAAAAACAATTGCATTAATCCAGCCAATGTACCCACAAATCCAAAAATTGGAGCAGCCCTAGAAATAACACTGAGAACGCTCAAGTTTTTTTCTAGGTTGTACATTTCCAGACGTGCAATATTTTCCATACTTCTTTCAATAGCATCAATGGGCTTCCCTAAACGCTGAATGCCCTTGTCAATAATGCGCGCAACGGGATTGTCTGTATTTTTAGACATGGCTCTAGCTGCAGCGATATTACCATTAACGATATGATCCCTGACAATGCGCATGAAATTATCATCAATTTTTCCAGCTTTTCTAATAGCAATATATCTTTCAAAAAAAAAGAAAATTGCCATGGCTAGAAGCAGTCCAAGTGGGATCATCAATGTTCCACCAGACTGAACAATGTCCCATAGGTGCATTACTTTAGATGTTTGCTGAATTGTTTTTACAGCAGTAGAATCAGCAACTACTTGACCTAATGTATTTACCTGCATTAACTGTGCTAACATAAAAGATCGTTTGAACAAATGTAAAAAAGAAATACCACACCATGATAACCGAAAACTGAAACATGAAGATGCAACAATAAATACTAATAAGATGGTAAATTTATGTTGCTGCTAAACAGATTGCTCCCAACGTTGAACCAATGCAATCAATACCTCCGTAGCTTTTTCCATGTCTTGTACGCTAACATATTCTTGCTTTGAATGAAAAGCCATTTCGCCTGTAAAAATATTTGGACAAGGAAGCCCCATGAAAGACAACCTAGAACCATCTGTTCCACCCCTTACAGGTATGCTGTGCAATGGCAATCCACATTCCTTAATGGCATTGGCGGCGAGTTCTATGATCTTAGGATGAAGATCCAATACCTCTTTCATGTTTCGGTACTGTTCTTTAACTTCAAAAGCATAGGAAGCTTTTGAATGTTTAGACATTGTATTTACCAAGATTTCTTTCAAATGAGCTTCATGTTGATGTAAAATCTCTTCTGAAAAATCACGAACAATAAAGTGAATGGTTGTCTTTTCTGCGTTACCGCTTATATCTACGGGATGAAAAAACCCATCTTTTCCATCGGTGGTTTCGGGTGACAAAGATGATTTAGGCAATGCATCTAAAAACTCACCTGCAATTTTGATGGCATTAACGAGTTTGTCTTTGCCATAACCAGGATGCGCACTTACGCCATGGATGTCAATTTGCACACCATCGGCAGAGAAATTTTCAGATTCTAAAGCACCCAGTTCTCCACCATCAAGTGTGTAAGCAACATCTGCACCTAGTTTTTTAATATCAACATGGTCAACACCCCTCCCAACCTCTTCATCAGGAGTAAAAAGTATTTTGATGTCACCATGTTTAATGTGATTGTTTTTTTGAAGATATGAGGCCAACTCCATGATGATGGCAACACCCGACTTATCATCGGCCCCTAAGAGTGTTAAACCACTAGCCGTGATGATATCATCGCCTAACTTTTGTTTCAAATAAGGATGTTCAGAGACAGAAATGATTTGAGCAGGGTCGTCGGGCAAAACGATATCATCCCCTTGGAAATTTTCATGCAGGATGGGTTTAACATTTGTGCCTGTGCAATCAGGAGCTGTATCAACATGTGAACAAAAGCACACCACAGGAATGTTTTTGTCGGAATTTGATGGCACAGTTGCATAAACGTAACCAAATTCATCCAAATGAGCGTCTGCAATCCCCATATCCAACAGTTCTTGAACAAGCACACGTGAAAGGTCTTTTTGTTTTTCTGTTGATGGAAATGTTGAGCTATGTGGATCACTTTGGGTATCAATTTTCACATAGCGCATGAATCTTTCAGCAATTGGTTTCATAGAAAATATGTTGATTTTTTACATTATTTAAACCTGTATCCACGCAAGAAAGAAGTGATGTCCATTTTCTTTTTCCCTTCTAATTGAAGCTCGTGAATATAAACCCAACCATCAGCAGAAGCAAAACGGAGAAATGATTTTCCATCAGAGTCATACTCTTTAAAACCAATTCCTTTTTCTTCAATCTTGAAAGAAGCCTTGATAATTTTAAGTGCTTTCCCATCAAGTTGGGTGTATGCGCAAGGGTATGGAGAGAGTCCGTGGATGAGGTTAACAATTTTTTTAGCTGGTAAGCCCCAATCAATCTTGCCTGTTTCTGAGGTTAGTTTTGGGGCAATTGGAATCTCGGTTTCAAGAACTGCAAAATTTTGTTGGGGGGCAGGAATGATGTCATTATTAAAATAAAGCACCAAGGTATCAAAGACTAAACTAGCTCCAATTTCCATCATTTCATCGTGTAACTCTCCTGCCGTTTCTCCTTCACGAATTGGAATTACTTCTTGACGCAAAATATCCCCTGTATCAATTTCTTGTTGCAATTTAAAAGTAGTAACACCTGTTTGTTTTTCTCCATTGATGATCGCCCAGTTGATGGGAGCAGCACCGCGATAAGCCGGCAATAAAGAACCATGGAGGTTGATGGTACCCATGGGAGGCATGTTCCAAACAACTTCAGGAAGCATGCGAAAAGCAACCACTACTTGCACATCTGCCGCCAGTAATTTCAGCTCGTTCAAGAAATCAGGATCTTTCAGTTTAACAGGCTGCAATACATGCAAATT
>CANLED010000194.1 GCA_947489175.1 Chitinophagaceae bacterium
AGAGCTTTGCCAATCTTTCAGGTTATGGGGAAGAATATTGTCTTGATAGGAGAGCCAGGGGCCGGACAAACAACAAAAGCATGCAATCAGGTGATTGTGGGTATGACGATCCAAGCAGTTGCTGAAGCATTTACCATGGCGAAGGAAGCCGGTGTTGACCTTGAAAAAATGAGGGAGGTATTGTTGGGAGGATTTGCACAAAGCAGGATTTTGGATTTGCATGGCAAACGGATTATTGACGAAAATTTTAAGCCGGGATTCAAAATAAAGTTGCATAAGAAGGATTTGGACATCGCCTTAAAGACAGGAGATTCGCTAGGAGTATCCATGCAAGGAACCGCACAGGTAGCTTCACAAATGACCAAGGCAATTGAACAAGGAAAAGGGGAGTTAGACCATAGCGCCCTTTATTTGATGTTACAAAAATAAAATCTACTATGAATCATCAAAAAGGACCTCGAATTAAGGAAATCCATATAACCCCGATCGCCATTGTAGATCCACCCTTGTTGAATGCAGCTGGATTGCATGCGCCTTATGCCTTGCGAACCATTTTGGAAATCGTAACCGATGATCATATTTCAGGTATCAGCGAAATTCCGGGAACGGCAGATATTGATGCGGCACTAGAGGAGGCAAAGCAGGTTTTGATAGGCAAGGATGTATTTGAATTGAATGATATACGGCATTGTTTGGAAAACCGTTTTGGTGTTGATAGTACCAAGGATCGTGGATTGGCGCCATGGGACCAGCGAAAGCTGGTGCATATATTCAGTGCGGTTGAAGTAGCTTGTATGGACATCATGGGAAAAGTGATGGGACGCCCAGTGGTAGATCTGCTTGGTGGAAAGATGCGCGACCGGGTTCCTTTTTCTGCCTATTTGTTTTACAAGTATGAAGGAGCGGGAGGGAAATTTGAATTCAACACAGATCCAGCGGCAACCGGATGGTCATTGGCTAGGCAAAAAAGTGCTTTAACCCCATCTGAAATTGTAGCACAGGCTCAGGCAATGTGCAAAGAATACGGGTTTCAATCCATCAAACTAAAAGGCGGTGTTTTTGAACCTCGTCAAGAAGTTGATGCAATCATCGCCCTGCGGGAAGCATTTGGTCCGAATGTGCCCTTGCGCATTGATCCCAACGCTTTGTGGGAAGTTGAAACAGCCATAAAATATGGAAAGGAAATGGAGCCGATTCTTGAATACCTGGAAGACCCAGTAAGGGGTCAGGAGAATATGGCAACCGTTAGAAAGGCCTTAAAAACGCCGTTAGCAACCAACATGTGCACTACATCATTTGAAGATATTCCAACCAGTATTTCAATTGGTTCAGAAGACATCATTTTAAGCGACCATCATTTTTGGGGTGGATTGAGGTCTTCCATGAATTTGGCAGGCTTGTGTAAAACCTTTTCAAGGGGACTGTCGATGCATTCTAACAGCCATTTGGGTATTTCATTGGCTGCTATGGTACATCTTGGTGCAGCATTGCCAACAATGCCATATGCCTTGGATACGCACTATCCTTGGCAATCTGATGAAGTAATTGTAGGAGGTAGAATTAAGTTTGAAGAAGGGTCTGTAGCGGTGCCAACAGAACCAGGATTGGGGGTAGAGTTGGATAGGGTAGCGTTGGCAAAATTGCATCAGAATTACATTGCATGTGGTTTGACAAAACGGAATGATGAGATTGAAATGCAAAAAGTAGAACCGGGTTGGAAATTCAAGCCGGTCCGTTGGTAAACACTTATTGCTTATTTTTATAACGCCTTTTGTACAGTCAATTTTTGCAGCATGTTTCGAGCACCTTCTACAACGAAGGTTGCATCGGCACCGCATGCAATCATTCTGATGCCCATGTCATTGTATTTTTTGTAATCATCTGGGTTGAAAATAAGGATGCCGGTGGCTTTTCCAGCCTTGTTTGCTGCCATGATTGTTTTACTCAGGGCATCTAAAAAAAGAGGGTGATCAAACTGACCGAAAATACCAAGTGACATTGTAAGATCTGCCGGTCCGATGAATAACACGTCAACCCCATCAATAGCGGCAATTTCATCAACAAAGTCCAAAGCTTCCAAACATTCTATTTGAACAACACCCAGGATGTTCTCGTTTGCGGTTTTATGGTAATCATCGAACGACTTTCCAAAGTTGGAAGCTCGAACCATTTTTGCCACACCACGAATTCCTTCAGGTGGATAACGCAAACCACTGACCACTTTTTTAGCAATATCATCGTTGTCTACATGAGGAACCATGATGCCTTCAGCGCCTAGGTCGAGGATCCTGTGAATTCTTTGATGTTCGCTGCTCTCAACCCTAACAAGGACAGCAGAATTGGATCCGTTCAATGCTTGAAGTTGGGCAAGAACATCTTTTTCGTTGCCTGCGCCATGTTCAAGATCAATCAATACCCAGTCAAATCCTGTTTGTCCAACTATCTCTGCCGTTAAGGCGCTGCCAAGGTTTAACCAACAACCAAGCACTGATTCACCCTGTTTTATTCTTTTTTTAAGGCCTTTCATGATGTGTATTTTTAGGATAAATGTTTTCCATGGTTAGAAAACGATTTCGTTAATCAATTAAATTTAGAAACTAATGATGGAATTATCGAAAAAAATAATTCGTATCTTTTCGTACTTATAACAAAACTTGTCAAATGAAATCAAAACAAAATTCACGCCGTAAATTCTTACAAAGTACGGCACTGCTTTCTGCGGCATCTACATTTCCGGGAATATGGACAAAAGCCTCAGCTCAGCCGAATTCAACCCCAAAGGTGTTCAAAGCTGGTGAGAAGGTAAATCTTGCTTGCATCGGTATTGGTAATCAGGGAGGATCTGATGTGATGTCTTTTGCAAAAACAGGCTTGGCCAATTTTGTGGCTTTTTGTGATGTTGATATGGAGGCGCCACAGACACTTGAGGTGTTAAAGAAGTTTCCTGATGTACCTAGGTTTAAGGATTTCAGGACAATGTTTGACAAAATGGGAAACCAGATAGATGCAGTAACGATAGGTGTTCCAGACCATTCACATTTTGCCATTACGATGATGGCGTTAGGTTTGGGAAAACATGTATTTGTGGAGAAACCAATGGCAAGAACATTCAACGAAGTTGAGTTGATGATGAAATCGGCTAAAAAGCACAGCAACTTGGTTACACAAATGGGAAACCAAGGGCACTCTGAAGCAAATTATTTTCAATTTAAAGCATGGACAGAAGCAGGGATAATCAAGGATGTAACTGCTATTACAGCACACATGAACAGTGCTCGCCGTTGGCATGCATTCAATCCAAAAATCACCTCGCTTCCTGCAAAAGAGGCGATACCAAGTACGTTGGATTGGGATACTTGGCATGGTGTGGTGAAAGAGCATGATTATAACCATGATTATCACAATGGACAATGGCGTTGCTGGTATGATTTTGGAATGGGAGCACTTGGAGATTGGGGAGCGCATTTGATTGATACAGCGCATCAGTTTCTAGACCTCGGATTGCCAACTGAAGTGAGTATGTTGAGAGCAGATTCTCATAATCCATTTTTCTATCCATATTCATCAACAATTTTGTTCAAGTTCCCTGAGCGCAAAAACATGCCTGCTTGTGATATTACTTGGTATGATGGAATGAACAATCTTCCGCCTTTGCCAGAAGGATACGGGGCAACCTCTAAGTTGGATCCAAACATTCCGCCTCCAAGCAATGGAAGTCTTCAACCTCAGAAATTGAATCCAGGCAAAATCATTTATGGCAAAGACCTAACCTTTAAGGGAGGATCACATGGCAGCACCCTTTCTATCATTCCAGAAGAAAAAGGGAAAGAAATGGCGTCTAGACTTCCAGAAGTACCGGTTAGTCCATCGAACCATTATGCTAATTTCTTGAAGGCTTGTAAAGGAGAGGAAAAAACCCGCTCACCATTTGAAATTGCTGGTCCGTTGAGTCAGGTTTTCTGTCTCGGCGTTTTGTCACAACACCTCAACACCACGTTGAAGTTTGACAGAAAAACGAAGAAAATAACCAACAACAAAATGGCAAATGAAATGCTGATAGGTGCAGCTCCGCGCAAAGGATGGGAGCAGTATTATAAGATTTAATAAATATTCAAAAGGGTGGGTTTTAACTCACCCTTTTTTTTGAGAGATTGTGAGTCATAACAAAGACTCCTCTCCTGGACAGGAGGGGTGGATCCAGACCGAGCGAAGCGAGTGTCTGGAGACGGGGTGGTGGAATTAACAATAGCAAATTTCCACATATCCGGGTGTGCATGAATCAACAGAAAAACACATAATAAATTTGGTGATTTACACTAATTGGAGCTAGTAAGATGCATTTACTTGCATTAATGAAATTAGATCACAATAGAAATCATCTCATAACTTTTCGAAAAAAATTAAGAAATGTAGGAACATCTGCTGAAGCAGAATTATGGAAACACATCTCCAGCAGAAAATTAGCAGGAAGGAAATTTCGGAGGCAACATAGTGTTGGAAATTTTATTCTAGATTTCTATTGCCCTTCAGAAAAATTGGCTGTTGAATTGGATGGAGAAAATCATTATTGGCAAGATGGGATTGAAAAAGATTTAAAAAAAGAATTGTTCTTACAAGAACATTCAATTAGAGTTTTGAGATTTGAGAATAAATGGATATTTCACGATCTTGAATATGTTCTAACAACCATAAAGGCAGCATTTCAAAAATGCTGAATTCTACCATTTTGCTTGAATGCAGAAACACCTTTTTGATTCCACCACCCCGTCTTACCTGTCATCCTGAATGTATTATAGGGCTACCCTAAAAAAAGGTTATGACGTTATTGTGAGTAGAAAAAATGTGCTGTTAAAGCAAGAATTACAAGACTCCCCTCCTGGACAGGAGGGGTGGACTCTGGCGAGTCGCCGAAGGTGACGAGACAGAATACGGGGTGGTGGATTGCCGACAGTCAGGGACC
>CANLED010000195.1 GCA_947489175.1 Chitinophagaceae bacterium
AAAAGAAATATTTATCAATGACAGGGCGGAAAACTTGAATTCATATACGATAGGAAAGATAAGAACAAATAGGGACGGACTCACTTTTGATTGGGACAATGACAACGGGTATAACTACATGTGGACATCTGGGAAATGGTATATCATGACAGAAAGGGGTCTTGAAGTGAAGGACAGGTCTGAGGGCGTGAACAATGAAAATCGAATAGAGGATTTTAAACAGAAGATCAAGGAAATGGGTGGAACGGTTGATTCTGTGAGTATGAAAATAGAGAATGAAGATACAGCGGTGGATATAAAAATCAGAACCAATGCCCTAGCAGATGTTGCTGATGAAGAAGAACAAGGTTCAGCATTAGCTAATACAAAATCAAATGCTAAACAGGTTGGCAGAATATTATTTCTTTGGCATTCGCTACTAAGGTTTGGAATATAATTAGTACAACAGAAATCGCTATTGTTTAACAAAGATGAATCAACTTTTAAATATATTTAAACAGGTTTTTACGTTGGAGTTCTTTCTTTTGTTTTAATGCACGATTGCATTTCATGATTGTTACATTTACAAAAATGTAACAATCATGAAACATATTTTATCGCTTCTATTTTCAATTTGTTTTTTCATTTTGGCGCAATCCCAAAATACCAGGTCCATATTGCCTTCAGATGTTTATTTGTGGCAACAAATACAAAACCCGAAAATTTCTCCAGACGGTAAATGGGTTCTTTACAACCTATCAAAAGCCGATTCGGTAAAGGATTCCTTTTATTCAAGGCTTTACATGGTAAGCATAGACGGAAAGGAAACCATTGCCCTAACTGAGCAAACCAAAAATCCAGGTGCTGCAAGTTGGAGTCCTGATGGAAAATACATCTCTTTTCTTACCATGCCCAAGGGCGATGGGAAAGCAAGCGAATACCGCCAGGTATTTGTGATGGATAGAAGGGGTGGTGAGCCAATTCAACTTACAGAGGTAAAAGGGGATATCGAATCCTATGCTTGGAGCGATGATGGAAAAAAGTTGGTGATGGTTATTGGTGATCCAAGCACTGCAGATACAGCTAAGTCAAAAGTCAGGAAGCCGTATGAAATTGACCGCTACAAGTTTAAGCAGGACTACGAAGGGTATCTAGATAACAGGAAATCTCATATATATTCATTCGACCTAGGTTCAAAAAAACTTGATACCCTAACAAAAGGCAAGTACAATGAAACCGATGCATCATTCAGTCATGATGGTAATAGAATTATATATGTAAGCAATGTTACGTCTGAACCTGACCGCAATTCTAACTCCGACATTTTTTTACTAGACCTGAAAAACAACAAAAAAATAACCCAACTCACCACCTTTAAAGGATCCAATAGCAGTCCAAAGTTCAGTGCAGACGACAAGTATGTTTCTTTTTTGCAATCAACATCAGAGGATAATTTCAACATGTATGACCAGTCACAGCTATGTGTTGCCGATCTGAAAACTGGAAAGATTGAAATTTTATCAGCTTCACTTGACAGACCAATAGTAGGCTACACATGGGCTGGTGATACAAAAATGATTTATGCATTGGTAGAAGATGACCGCAAACAAAACATACTAAAGTTTGATGCCATCAACGGGGGAGTAACCAATTTCACAAATGCTGAAGCAGCTTATAATTCACTTTCCGTAAATAACGCGGGTCAATTGATTGCACTTTATAGCGATCCAAATACGCCCAATGAAATTTATACGTTTGAAAATGGCGCTCCTAAAAAAGTGACTTCTATACAAGCAGCCTATGTTACAAATACCAAAAAAATATTTGTAAAGGGAATTCAGGCAGTTGCATCAGATAAAAATATTGTTTCCGGAATTTTATATTTGGCAGATTCTAGTGCAAAAAAACTACCATTGGTTTTGTTTATTCACGGTGGACCGGTTGCCCAAGATGAATACTCCTTTGATCAGGCAAGGCAAGTGCTTGCTGCAGCTGGCTTTGCAGTTGCCGCGGTAAACTATCGAGGAAGTAGTGGCAGGGGATTTGCATATTGTAAATCCATTTATGCAGATTGGGGAAACAAGGAAGTGAAAGATATTATTGCGATAGCGAATCAACTTATTAAAGATGGAATTGCAGATTCTTCTAAGTTGGCTATTGGAGGTTGGAGTTATGGAGGTATTCTTACCAATTACACGATCGCAACAGACAAGCGTTTCAAGGCGGCGGTTAGTGGCGCAGGTAGCTCTTTCCAATTCACCATGTATGGAACCGATCAGTATGTAACGCAATATGATGAGGAGTTGGGTACTCCTTGGAACAACTTCAAAAAGTGGGTTGACCTGTCATATCCTTATTTGAAAGTGAACCAGATCAAAACACCAACCCTTTTCATGGCCAGTCAAAATGATTTTAATGTACCAGTAGCGGGAGCTGAACAAATGTATCAGGCATTTAAACACGAAGGGATACCTTCTGAATTGGTTATTTACCCAAATCAGAATCATGGTGTTTCAGTCCCTAGTTATATAATACACCGTTATCAGCGCCATATAGATTGGTACAATAAGTTTTTGAAATAAAATTTAACAATTTGTTTAAATTTGTGTTTTACTTTTTTTAAATTAACATGTTCACTAAAAACCGAAACATATATGATCAAAAAAATGCTTAGTGCAATAATGGCCTTTCTGCTTTTCATGGCAGTAGCCTTTGCACAAAACACAACAGTAACCGGGAAGGTTACTGATGAGAATGGCGCTCCAATAGTTGGGGTTACTGTTTTAGTAAAAGGAGAGAAGACCGGTGTTAATACCGATGCCTCAGGAAGTTTCAGCATTCCTAGAGCTGCAGGTAAAACATTGTTATTCAGTGCAGTAGGATATGAATCTACGCAAGGTGTAACAAAAGGTGGTAGCATTCAGGTTTCTATGAAGACCGATACAAAATCACTTTCTGAAGTGGTTGTAACTGGCTTTGGAGGATCTCAAATTAAAAGAGAGCTAACTGGAAACATCGCAAGGGTTAAAGGAAAGGATATCGAGTTTATGCCAACACCCAGTGTTGATGCTGCCCTTCAAGGTAAAGCTGCCGGGGTATTTGTAAACAGTCAATCAGGAAAGCTTGGTCAAGCTGTAACGGTGCGGGTTCGTGGTAACTCATCAATCAGTGCAAACAGTCAACCTCTTTATGTTTTAGATGGCGTGCCAATTACTTCCCAAGATCAAAGTACCTATGGTGGTGATATGAATCCACTTACTGACCTTAACCAAAATGATATTGAGTCAATTGAGGTGTTGAAAGATGCTTCTGCAGGTGCAATATATGGTTCTAGGGCTGCAAATGGTGTTGTGTTGATTACTACTAAAAGGGGTAAGGCTGGCAAAACAAATGTAACCTTAAACGTTCAAAGTGGTTATGCTGAAGCAACTAAGCGATTGCCAATGCTAAATTCAGAGCAGTATGCAGAGTTGATTTTAGAGGCCGCTAAATATTCTGATGATAAAGATGGTACACCATTGAATGATCCATTTAGCTATACAACTTATGTGAAGAATGATGTAATGGATTATTACAGTTATGGACAGTGGTCTAAAGATCCTAAAAAATCTTATGATTGGCAGGATGCCGTTTTCACAAAAGGTCCATACAGACAAGCGGATCTTCAAATACGTGGCGGAACAGACAAAACAAAATTCTTCAGTTCATTTCAGCACCTCGATCAAACAGGAACTATTATCGGTAACTCACTACAAAGGACTACCGGAAGGCTCAATTTGGATCAAAAGGCAAATGATTGGCTTGACTTAGGTGTTTCAATGAGTTTGTCAAGAACGTTCAACAGACGTCTACCAGACGATAATGCTTTTTCAAATCCACTTCAATCAGTGGCATTAAACCCAATGACACCTTTCAAGGATCCTATAACTGGTCTCCCTGCAGGTGCCCCTCCAGGTGATGTAAACATTCCACTTTATTACAATCCTGTACTTTCAATTGATTATGCCAGTTTTACTCAGGATGTATTCAGGACATTCGGTAATTCATATTTGAAGATGAAGCTGGTAAAAGGACTTACTTTCCAAACAGAGTTTGGAATGGATTATTTAAGTCAAAATGAAGAAGGTTACTTCAGGTCTGAGACAGTAAGAAATCAAACTTCAGCTGTACGTGGAGCAGGTAACAATACTGGAAGTTTCATTACAAATTACAATACGAACTCTTATTTCACTTATAATTTGGTAAAAAACAAACACAATCTTTCTGCTACAATGGGTATGCAGTATCAGCAATCGCAAGCGAAATACAATTCAACTGCAGGAACTGATTTCCCATCAAATTCTTATCAAAAGATTGCCAGTGCTGCAACTAAATCCGGTGGTAGTTCTTCACAGACTGATTTCAGGTTCTTATCATACTTCTTAAGATCAAATTACACTTTGATGGATAAGTACATCGTTGCAGCCAGCGGACGTATCGATGCATCTTCAAGATTTGGTAAGGAATCTCGTCAAGGATTCTTCCCTGCACTTTCAGCAGGTTGGATAATGACCAATGAGAAATTTTTGAGCAAAGTTGATGTTTTGAGTTTTCTTAAGCTCAGAGCAAGTTATGGTATCGTTGGTAATGCAGAGATTGGAAACTTCCCACAACTTGGCTTGTTTTCTGGAGATGCTGGTTATGCAGGAAATGCAGGTCAGAGGCCTTCTCAGCTCCGTAATGATAGCTTAAGGTGGGAGACTACGAAGCAAGCTGACTTCGGAATTGATTTTGGAATTTTGAATAACCGTATTACAGGTGAGATTGATTACTACCAAAAAAAGACAACAGGTCTTTTGTTGACTGTAAACGTTCCTGCTTCTACCGGATTCACAAGCATTGTTAAGAATGTAGGTAAATTGGAAAATAGTGGGTTTGAATTTGTATTGAATACACAGAACTTGGTGGGAGCATTCAAGTGGTCAACCAATTTCAATAT
>CANLED010000196.1 GCA_947489175.1 Chitinophagaceae bacterium
ACCTTTTATTCATTATTTTCTAGTTAGTTGAAATATAAGTATCTTAGATGAAAAAATAATTCGAATGGTTATTAAGTTCGTTTTTTTTATCTGTCTGTTCTTCTTTTCTAGTTTGAGTATTGCTCAAACAAATTCTCATGCGCACCATAAACAAGCGCCAACCAAAAAAGAGGCGGAAACCAATAAAATGCTAATTGAAAACAAAGGTCAATGGCCTTCTAGTGTTTTATTCCGAACCAATATGACAGGAGGAAAAGTTTGGTTGCAACAAAAAAAAATGATCTATCACCTTCAGGATTATTCTGCCATGCAAAAAGCGCATGCTATGCAAAATCCTTCTTTTCAAAGTGATGCGGTTAGTCAAACAGTAATTCATGTAAATTTTGAAGGAGCAAACATTGTATCAACGATTGAAAAGGTTGGTAAATCGAAATTCTATTACAACTTTTTCAAAGGAAAAGACCCTTCAAAATGGGCGGCAGATGTTCACGGATATAGAGATGTGGTACTCAAAGAATTTTATTCTGGGGTTGATTTCAATTTAAAAACAGAAGGGGAAATAGTAAAATATGAATTCCATGTGAAACCATACGTTTCACCCAGTATCATTCAACTTAGCTATGCGGGACAAAAAAACATATTTATAGATTCTTCTGGTAACCTCATCCTTGAAACAGATCTTGGAAAGGTAATTGAAAAAAAGCCGTACGCGTATCAATTAATCAATGGAAAAGAAATACAAGTTGAATGCGATTTTGAATTATCAGCAGAATCAGTTTCTTTCAAATTAGGAAAATATAATTCCAATTATTCTTTAGTTATTGACCCAACACTAATCTTTGCAACATACGATGGGGCTAATTCAGATAATTTCGGGATGACAGCCACTTATGGTCATGATGGATCAGCCTATTCTGGTGGAACTGTTTATGGAAATGACTACCCCAATCCTGATACCCTAGCATTCGACATCAATTCAAACTTTACTGTTTTCAATGGCAATTATGGAATAACTGATGTGTTTCTCTCGAAGTATTCTGCAGATGGAACTCAAATGCTTTGGGGAACATTTTTGGGTGGTGGAGATAATAATACGGGAACAGAAACAGCAAATAGCTTAATTTGTGATGCCAACGACAACTTGTATGTTTTTGGGGCAACATCCAGCTTCGATTTCCCCATCACCCCAGGTGCATTCGACTCAACGCACAACGGAGGAGGAACCGAGAGTGCTAATTTCTATTTCAACGGAGTTTATTTTCAAAACTCAGGAACAGATATTTATGTCGCAAAACTCAGTGCAGATGGACACGCATTACTAGGATCAACTTTTGTGGGCGGATCAGGAAATGATGGGATTAGCTACGATGTAGCTACCCTACCCTACAATTCCGTAGCAAGTTATACAGGACTAAATTCAAATTATGGAGATCAGTCTCGTGGAGAGATTATGTTAGATGCTGCAAATAATATTTTAATTGCATCAAGTACCAAATCCACCAATTTTCCAACCCAAGGAGCTGTACAAAACACCAATTCCGGGGGGCAAGATGGGGTAGTTTTTAAACTTTCTGCCGATTTTCAAAACTTATTATTTTCTACTTATTATGGGGGTTCAGAGGATGATGCTTGTTTCTCAGTTAAAGTAGATGAAAATCAAAATGTGATCTTTGCTGGTGGAACACAATCAAGTAATTTATTAGGTACAGCTGGAGGTTGGCAGGCAACTTATGGAGGAGGAATAACAGATGGATTTGTAGCAAAATTGAACCCCACAGGAAGTTCTCTAATACAAGCAAGTTATATTGGAAAGACACAATATGATCAAGTATTCTTCGTGGAAATTGACAGAATGAATAATGTATTCCTACTTGGTCAATCAGTTGGTGGTCAGTTTCCTATTTTTAATGCAGCATATTCTAATGGAAATAGCAGTAATTTCATTCTAAAATTGAATCCAGCACTAACTTCAAATCTAGCATCTACTCGATTTGGAAATGGATTATCTTCAATACACATATCACCAGCCGCATTTTTAGTGGATGTTTGCGGAAATATTTATGTTTCTGGATGGGGTGCGAATATCCTTCAAGCCACCCCACTTACTGGAATGCCTGTTACTCCTGATGCATTTCAAGCAAACTCTCCAAATGGATTTGATTTCTATTTATTTGTGCTTAAGGGAGATTTTAACAGCCTCCTATATGCGACCTATTTGGGAGGAAATCAAGCCCAAGAACATGTGGATGGTGGCACTTCTCGTTTCGATAAAAATGGAATTGTATACCAATCGGTTTGTGGTGGCTGTGGTGGTTTTTCTGATTTCCCTACAACAACCAATGCATGGTCGAACACCAATAATAGTTCAAATTGCAACAATATTATTTACAAATTCAGTACTGAAGTAATTCCAATAGCCAACTTTACTGCTGACCAAACTATTGGATGTGCTGACTTCACTGTTACCTTTGATAATTTTTCAACGGATGATGACACCTATTTCTGGGATTTCGGTAATGGGAATACAGATACGTCCACATTTAATCCTGTTATCACATTTGATTCAGCAGGTTCCTATACTGTATTTCTATATGTAACAGATAGTGTTTGTCAGTTGACAGATACCGCTCAAATAACGATTCAAGTTGTTGATCCTATTACTATCAATTTGCCGCAAAATATATTCCTGTGTAATTCTAATCCTTTTAATCTTGTGGCAGATTCAGACGGCACAGCAAATAGTTTTATTTGGTCAACAAGTTCTGACTTTAGTAATCCGTTAAATAATCCTATTGATTCTAATATTATAGTTTCTAGCGCTGGTTCCTATTATGTTCAAGCTTCAAACGGGTTGTGTTCTGCCACAGATAGTACGGTTGTTGTTTTTGATGCCCCTTCACAGGCTAGTTTTACACCTTCCGATACACTCGGATGTGGGCCCTTCACAATCTCTTTTGAAAACACTTCTGTTTTTTCCAACTATTTTCTTTGGGATTTTGGCAATGGCGAATTAGACTCGGTTAATTTTGAACCTAGCGTAACGTATTCTTCAGCAGGGATATATACAATTAGTTTATTAATTGCTGATCCTGATTGCCCGACTGCAGACACCGCTTATTTTTCAATAGTGGTTATTCCTGCTGTAACATCTTCTTTGAATGATGTTGTTTCCTTGTGTGATACAATACCCGTTTTATTAGTTGGAAATACCAATGGAACAGCTACTGAATTTATTTGGTCATCCAATTCTAATTTGGTAGATACATTAAATTCAAATACACAAGATTCCACAGTAAATTTAACCAATCCGCAAAGCGGGTATTACTATTTTTCGGCCACAAATGGGGTATGTTCATTGCTTGATAGCGTTGAAATTGATTTCACAACTATTTCCATAGAATTATCTGCCATAGATTCAATTTGTGCTGGAGATTTATCAACTGTTGTTGCAACCAACCTCAATCCAACTGTTTCACTAAGCTATTCTTGGTCCCCCAGTTCAATTATTCCCATTCCAAGCACATCAAATACGGTATCGGTTCTTCCCACATTCTCCCAAAATGTGTATGTTACAGCAACAGCTAATGGCTGTGTGGTCGATGATTCTATCTTCATCAATGTCTCGGCTATTGATCCATTAAGTGTAATTGCTAGCGCATCACAATATATTGTGGCCCCCGGAACAACAGTAACCCTTTTTGGAGCTCCTTCAGGCTTGCTTTCGTATTCTTGGTCGCCAATCACAGGCTTATCGAATGCAGATATGCAACAAACAAATGCCGTGATTGATGAAACAACCATTTATACACTTACTGTTTCAGATGGTATTTGTACCCGGTCAGATACAACAGAAGTAAAAGTGTATGAAATCATCTGCGAAGATCCTTACGTCTTTATCCCCAATGCCTTTTCGCCCAATGGCGACAATAACAATGATGTGTTATTCGTAAGGGGGTTATTCATTGAAAAAATGATTTTCCGTGTGTTTGATCGTTGGGGAGAAATGGTATTTGAATCCTCCGATCCCGCCATAGGATGGGACGGTACATTTAGGGATAAAAAATTGGATCCGGATGTTTACGATTATTACCTAGATGTTACTTGCATCGGCGGGCTAAAATCAATATCAAAAGGAAATGTAACATTAATGAAGTAAGCATGAAAAAAATAATTACCAGTAAATCAGAGAAATTCTTAGAGAATTACTTAAATAATCCAAGTCCAACAGGGTTTGAGTCAGAAGGTCAAAAACTATGGCTGGCCTATATAAAACCATATGTTGATGATTATTTGGTAGATAATTATGGGTCGGTGGCAGGAATAATTAATCCTGGAATGAATTACAAAGTGGTTATTGAAGCACATGCCGATGAGATTTCTTGGTTTGTACATTACATTACCAAAGATGGGTTCATTTACTTAAGAAGAAATGGTGGTTCTGATCACATGATTGCGCCTTCTAAACGCGTAAATATTCACACCGATAAAGGAATTGTGAAAGCCGTTTTTGGTTGGCCAGCAATACATACGCGGCAAGTAAAAGATGAAACACCAAGCATGAAAAACATTTTCTTGGACTGCGGATGTTCTACAAAAGAAGAAGTTGAAGCGATGGGAGTTCACGTGGGATGTGTGGCGACATTCGAAGATGAATTCATAATTCTTAACAAAAACAAATACGTTGGTCGCGCCTTGGACAACAGAATGGGTGGATTTATGATTGCCGAAGTTGCCCGTTTGCTAAAAGAGTCTAAAACCAAATTACCTTTCACATTATATGTTGTAAACGCCGTTCAGGAGGAAATTGGACTGCGCGGAGCAGAAATGATTGCTCACAGAATAAAGCCAGATGTCGCTTTAATCACAGACGTTTGTCATGATACCGGCACGCCCATGGTGGACAAAATTGAAAACGGAGACCAAAAATCAGGAGATGGACCCGTA
>CANLED010000197.1 GCA_947489175.1 Chitinophagaceae bacterium
TCTGACTTTTCTGTCCGAAGTTCGTCGTCAATATCCATTTCCAGGTTCTTTTTGAACTCTTGGTCTGCTTTGTCGCGAGAAATTTTTGATGTCTCTTTCTTTAACCTTGGGTACTCTTTACATTTTTCTCCATCTTGTGAAAAAGAAAAAAGTGACATGCAAAGCATACTTGCTGCTAACACTAAATGTTTCATGATAAAGATTAATCCGTTAATAAATTGGGAATCTCTTCTTCCTAAACCTGCTAGGAATGATAGAGTAGGATTGTCATAAGAATGGATGATGTAAATCTATGTTAAATTAATTTTTAATACAAATTAACTGGAAATAAAAAACCCTTTTCAAAGCAATAAAATGATAAAAATCAAGATGTTGCCTTGAAAAGGGACTTAAACCTTAAGCGTAAAGGTGTTTTAGGGCTATTTTATGATTGCATTTGTAATAACAACATCGCTTAAAAAACCTTTGCAAAATCCTTTTATCAATAAACTGTCTCCAATTTTAGTAGCTTTTGTCTCGGTTGAATCCAAGGTGGCTAATACGCTTGAGAAAGGATCTTCCGAGCTCAATGTAATTGTATTTTCACCAGCTTGGGTTTTGGCGATGCTTCCAACGGAACCTTTTATCAGTAAAACTTTGTCTAAGTAAAGTTGATTTGCACTTGCTTCATTGTCTTGGAATGATTTTACCAATGCAGTTGCGTCAATAGCAATGGATTCAGCATTTTCCATGTCAAACTTCTTGTTCTTGGAGTATACAAAAGCATAGTAATATCCTGCCGCTGCGCCAAATAGGATGATGATGATTGCTGAAAGAATAATTTTTTTCATAATTTTTTATTTTCTGAACTCTTTGGGTTTTCTTACGGTGAAAACCCTAGATACGTTAAAGCCAAAGCGGATATTTCCTTTTCCCCACTCTCCTGTAGTTTCATTGATGAAGGTGCGTTCTGTCATGCCCGTGGAATTGGTTACATGAAGTTGGAATACATGACCTCCAGTTTCAATGTCGAATCCAACAGAAAATGAGTTGTAATATCCTTCAAGTTTATTTACTCTGTAATAATATTCTTGTGTGAAATTTACTCTTTTGCTGATTCTTTCCCTCATGCTAATCCCAACCGAAATAAAGTCATTCGGCAGTTTTGAGGTGGATACAAGGTTATAATGAAATAACGTTGGTGTTAACTGTAATGAAAAGTAGTCACCAAATTTTCTTGCAAAAATCAATTGATGGGCATAGGTGAACCTATCCGTTTCATAAGGTTTGATTGTGGTAGATGTGTTTTTGAGGGATTTGTAAATCATGGTGCCAGCATAACTCAATGCAAATGGGAAATTTTTTCCGCCAGTTGATTGCGACAAAAGCCTAAGTTTCATGAATCCATCGTACTGTTTTTCAAACGTACTTCTGCCTACACCTACCATCAGTGTTTTTGAAATGCCATAATCTAGTCCTAACCTCATTGAAGCCTGATCTAATCCAAATAAGTTATATGCTCCATCGCTTAATTGTCCGAACCTGTGTAGTATCTTAAAATCTAATATGCCTTTTCCAACATTCTCAATAGAATGACCGTTGACAATTCGTGTGGTTTTGAATGTGGAAGTAACAATATCTCTAATGGGTTCATCTTTTTCGGCAAATAGATCCACGTTTTGTGCTTGTGCGAATGAAAGCATACAACATGAAACAATGAATGCTATTGGAAATATTTTTTTGTTTGATATCATCATTTAGTATTTGCAATTGATGGTAATAGCTGCATCTGGTGCGATCTTATCACCTATGTACATTCCTGATATTCCGTAGTCTTTGATTTTGATTTTGAAGGCGCCTTCGATTTGCGGTAAACCCTTTTCAATTTTCATGGTTCCAGTTGTTGAAACTTTATTTGAAACTCCATGTATTGTTAGGCTGCCGTCTACAGTTACCGGGTATGTTCCGTCTTTTGCAAAATTGATTTCTTTGATATTTGTGATGTAACCTTTAAAGTCGGCTTTTGGAAATTTAGACGACTCCATGTAGTTTTCATTGAAATGGTCTTCCATCAATTGGTTTTCAAATTTGAAGCCTTTTACCAGAACAGCAAATATCATCTGACCTGTTTGCTCAACAAATTTTGAGTCAGTTTGGTTATTTACTGCAGCAATTTTTTCAATACCACCGGTAGCATTAAAAAAGATTTGACCTGTTTTGGTGGAATACACTTTTTGTGCATTTGCTGAAAAAGAGAAAATACCTAATGCTAAAACGAAAGCTAGTTTTAAAATTGATTTGTTCATATTTGTTAGTTGTTTATTGCGCCTTTATTAATCCAATTGGTTATTTTGTTGATAGAGCAAGCATCAAGTTTTCCGCCACCTTTAGGCATTGCAGAAGCTTTTCCGTTATGAAGTATTGAGTTAAGCAATCTGCCATTGCTAATATATACTTTTGCTGATGCATAATTGTCTAATACAATCCCAGCACCGTTTGCGGCGGTTCCACCATGACAAAAATTACAGTTTTTTGTTAGTATGGGTGCAACAATTGTGGTGTATTTTACTGCTGTTGTATCGCACGCTAAATTTTGCGTATAAATCATATCAGCCTTGTCGTAATAGCAAGAGCTTAGGTAAACTATTGAAACTAAGCTGAAAATAAATAGTGTATTTTTTATCATTTTATTGAGGGTATCCGTTATTAATCCATTTTGTAAACTGTACTATTTGGCAATCCACCATTTTATTTGATGGCGGCATTCTCTTAGAAGGTACCAGTGATGCAGAATGATTGATGGCGTTTAAAAACCTAACCTTGTTAGCTGTGATGAATGCTTTTGCACTGGCATAATCTCCAAGATATACATTGCCTGATCCAGGTTTGACGCCATGACAGCCACTGCAGTTATTGGTGATAAGTGCTTGTATTGGACTAGAGAACGTGAATTTTGTGGTATCGCAGGAGTTAACGCAATTTGTATTTTTGGCACCTTGGTTGATCCATTTTTTGATTTGCTCCAATTGAACGGTTGTCAATTGGGGACTGCTTGGAGGTGGCATTCCGTTTCCGATTTCTTTGTAGTATTTGCTGCTGTTTGGAAGCCCAGGCCTAATTCCATTCATAATTGTAGCATATGAAGTAAGTACTATACCCTTTGATCTTGTGATGGTGTTGTGGCAACCCGTTGAAGAGCAATAAGTGGTAAACAATGGCAAAACTTCAGAATTGAAGCAAACAGTATCGGATTTTACGGTTGGAATTGGATTTACTACTACTATTCCTGTACTGTCTGCATTAATGGGTTGTATAATGGCATCGTGGGTACAGGATAACGCAAAAACGCATGTTATTGCAAGGAGGATTGAAGTTTTCATTAATTAAAGTTAGATATTGGATTTTGAAAGAAATGAGAAATATTGATTATTATTCAAATTTCGCTTTATTTTAACATGTTATTTTAATATTTATTTAACATTTATGCGTTTATTTTACCAATTTTTAATTTTGAATTGACCATTGGCATTGTACACATTTCCTGAGGTAGAATCTTTTATCGGGCCAGAATATGTGCCTGTAACAAATGATCCCAATCCGCCATAGTTGCTAATTTTGATGTTTATTGGCGATGGGGTAATCACAAAATACCTTCCACTCACATAAATAACACATTCTTTTGCTTGGAAGTTGCCTACAGAGCTCCCTGTAAAGCTCATTCTATAATTAGCCGTAAGGGTTGACGTTTTTGTGAAGCCTTGAAACTTGGTAAAGTTGTTAGAAGTTGTCATTCCTAGGCTGTCTTTGGGGGTAGACACACTTCCGTCCACGCCATTGATACTATATGTAAAATATTGTTCATTGTTCTCCATTATTGGCGTCAGTTTATCTTCTTTTGAGCAAAAACCTGCCATAAAAAAAGGAGATATGAGGAGAAGCAAAACTAATTTTAGGTGTACTACTGATTTCATGTTAATAAATTGAAGATTTACATACATTGTTGTAAATCTAAAAACAACAACGATTTTTTTTATTCATTATTGTTTTAGTCAATATTAACATATTGAATAGCCCTGCTGGTTTTGGCAACTATTTTAAAGCAATTCTTTGAACCAATAATAAGTTCTGCCAATCATTTCTCTAATAGATTTCTCTGTACCACCCAATGCTCCCGAGTTAGGAATGAAATCCATTGGGGTTAGTTTGTATTCGCTCACTTTAAAATCAACCGGGTAAGGTTGAACGTCGAATCCTTTGCCATTGAAGTTTATGATTGCTCTTGGGATGTGGAAAGCAGAGGTGACGAGAATGATTTTTTTTCCTTTGGATGACAATATTTTGTTTACTTCCCGGGCTTCATCTTCTGTGGTGGAAACTTCTCCAGTGATAACAATCCTATTGCTATCAACCCCCATTTCGATGGCTTTCTCTTTTAGCAAATCGCATTCTGCTGGACCAGTTTTCCATGGAACTTTGCCTCTGGTGAAAATGAGAATAGGGGCTTTATTGGCCTTGATCAATTCAATCCCACCAAAAAAGCGATCTGGGTCGTTCCACTCGCTAATTATTCCCTTCTTTGTATTGACAGAATGGGTCATGCCACTAAGTACCACGATTGCATCTGCAGATTGCATGTCAGCAGGGGTTTTTCTCGATCCTGTGTTTTCAAGTTTTGAAAATAAATAGGATGAAACAACCGGTGTAGAGCAAACGAGGAACACCAATAAGGCAATCCAAATAATGATATTTTTCCGTTTGATTAGGCCAACAACAATGAAAAAAGCAAAAAGTGTATATGCCGATAGCAGTGCTGGGAGTATTTTATGTATATAAATCATGAGCTTGTTTGAGATGGCTTCGAAATTAGAGTACATTTAGGGTATTAAAAAAGAATCCTTTATACTAAGGTTATAAAGTCTATTGAAAAATGAAATACTATCGATTTAATG
>CANLED010000198.1 GCA_947489175.1 Chitinophagaceae bacterium
TTGTCAAATATAATCACCACATTTAAGCCCAGGGTAAGTTACGGACAGAATGGTAATGTAGCTGGGTTGGGAAGGTATGAAGTGCAAGGAGCTTATGGTGCACAGGCTTTGTATAACAACAATGGAGGTTTTCTGTATACTGGAATCAGCAATACCGATTTAAGGTGGGAAAAGAGCAAGACAACAGATCTTGGTTTGGATCTTGGATTGTTGGGAAACAGAATAACTTTCGTGTTTGATTATTTCGATAGGGTAACCAGTGATCTTCTGACCAACCTTGCCTTACCAAGCTATACCGGATTTAGTTCAGTTAAAACGAATCTAGGTTCCTATCTAAATAAGGGGTACGAATTTACCCTTAACACAACAGTGTTAAACAAACCAAGCAGTTTGAGGCTGGAAATAGGAGCTAATGCATCTTTTGTAAAAAACAAAATCTTGAAGTTGCCATTCAACGGCAACGAAAATAACCGTCAGGGGGGCTTGCAAATCTATGATCCGGTTACAGGAAAGGTGATTTGGGTAGGTGGTTTACAAGAGGGAAAGGCTTTAGGAGATATTTATGCATTTAAACAACTATCAATCTTCAAGGATGATGCAGAAGTTGCTAAAGTTGCAGGAAACAGGTGGGATCAGGTAGCGCTAATTGGCGGGCCAGGTCGTGCGGGAATAAATAAGATTGCTGCCGGTGACGTGAATTGGTTGGATGTTGATAAAAATGACACTATCGATTCAAGAGATCAGGTAAACGTAGGAAACATTTATCCAAAATGGACAGGAGGATTTACGTTAAATCTTAGCTATAAAGGATTCTCGTTATACACTCGTTTTGAATTTGCAACAGGCCATACTATATACAACGATTTGTTGGCTAGAACACTTGGAAACATGCAAGGAACATTGAACTATTTTGTAGATCAGAAAAATGCATGGTCAACCACCAATACTAATTCAGATTTACCTAGGGTTTATTATGCAGATCAGGTTGCAGCTCCAATTGGCAAAAAGAATTATACCCGCATCAACAATGCCGGAGCCATTCTGAATAGCAACAATTCAAGAATGTACGAAAAGGGGGATTATTTTGCTGGAAGAGAGCTAACACTATCTTATGATTTATCAAGGGGCCTTCTATCTAAAACTAAAATCTTCACAAAAGGAAGGGTTTATGTTAGTGGATCAAATCTCTTTTATATCACAAAATTCAGTGGAGCAACTCCTGAACCACCGGTTTCTGGAGGAGCTATGAGTGGTTTCTATAATGGATCTTATCCTGTTCCAAAATCATTTGTGGTTGGCGTAGAAGTTTCATTTTAATCAACAATCCTGAATACATTAAATAAATGTTTAAAAGATATATCATGAAAAATAAAATCAATTTGCTCGCTTTAGTCATTAGCATGTTGATGCTCATCAGCTCATGCACCAAACAACTTGATCTTGCACCCATTAGTAGTGTAGGAGAAGGAAACTTTTGGAAAACTTCTGATCAAGTAGATGCCTTTGTAAATGGAGTTCATAGCCGTTTTCGTACACATGTTCAGCGTTTTCTTTTTCTAGGTGAACTTAGGGCTGATATTGAGGGAACTGATCCAGGAACCAATTCTTCATTTACAGGAGAATCAACTGCAGGTAATGAAAGGATGTGGAACAATACACTAAGTCTAGATGCTGCCGGTGTTGGTGATTTTGGGGGTTTCTACACCAATATCAATCAGCTTAACCTCTTAATTTCTAAATTGAATACCACTACAGTGGTAACTCCGGCCAATAAAACTTATTACCTCGGAATAGCCTATGGGATGAGAGCCTTCTATTACTTTCAAATCTATACGGCATGGGGTAAAGCAATTATTCAGACAGAACCTACAAACACAATAGATATTTCATCGTTGGCAAAAGCAGCATCTCCAGAGGCGGATGTAATCAAGCTAATCAAAGATGATATTGAAAAGTCATTGACCAATTATGGATCAACATACACGTACAGAAATTCAAAAGGTTTCTGGTCAAAATCGGCTTCACTGATGTTAAAGGGACAAGTATTCCTTTGGACAAGTAACCGTGGTGGAGGTGCAGGAGATGCAGGAATTGCAAAGATTGCATTGATTGATGCCCAAACAAATGGAACCGTTTCCTTGCAAGCATCATTTGCGAATATATTTGCTACAACCAATAGAGGAAATTCAGAAGTGATTTTTGCGAGCCGTCATTTGCTTAATGAAGCAACATTGCCAATTGCGAATTTTCTTCCTCAAACAAATCTGCTCATCAATTATTTTGATTCAATTGGAAAAAGAAAATTCGATGTTACCGTGGATAATTGGGGAGGTACTTACTTTTTCCCAATGATGATCTCTACATTCAGGAGATTCAACGATAGAGATACGAGAAAGTGGGCTTCAATACAACCTTGTTATAGACTTACGGGTGCAAACTATACAATGGCAGGTGTTTTTGTTGCCAAATACAAAGGTGAGCAAAATGCCGGTGTTCGCGCTTTAACCAACGATTATATAATTTATCGTTATGCGGATCTTTTATTACTGCTTGCCGAAGCCAAAGTACTATTAGGTGAAAGTCCTGCAGCAGAAATCAACCTTGTTCGTGCCCGTGCTTACGGAGCAGCTTATTCAGCTGTAACGGATGCCTTTCCTAACCAAGCTATTGATGCTAATCCCAAAGAAGCAATACTCCACGAAAGATATTGCGAGTTTATCTTGGAAGGTAAAAGGTGGCTTGATTTGAGGAGAATGGGAGATAATTATGTGTATAAATACACAAACATAAAATCTAATGAGGCATATAAACTTTTATGGCCAATAGACAGAACCACGCTTACCAATAACAAGTTGTTGGAACAAACGCCGGGATATCCTGCATTCTAATTTTTCTTCAAATCGCAGCAGAATTCTGCTGCGATTTTTTTTTAACTTCCATTTCAAATCATTCAGCTGCACTTTTATGAAGCGAATAAAGCTGTTAATAATTCATTGTGTCTTGATAGCTGCTTGTTTTAATACAAGCCAAGTTTACGCCAATACTTATTTAGACACCTCTATTAGAAAAGTCTTGCAAATGCCACCGGGTGATGACAATCCACGCAACAGCGAATGTGATTTTGTTACCCTTTCCAATGGCAACATCTTGCTTGTTTATAGCCATTACACTGGAAAGTCTTCAAGCGATCATGCAACAGCATTTTTAGCTTCAAGGATATCAAAGGATGGCGGAAAAACTTGGTCTGTTCAAGATGAATTGGTATTGAAGAACGAAGGCAAAATGAATATTATGTCCGTTTCACTTTTGCGTCTCAACAATGGAAAAATTGCCTTATTTTATTTAAGAAAAAATTCATTAGAAGACTGCATTCCGATGGTTAGGTTTTCTGAAGATGAAGGTAAATCTTGGTCGGATCCCAACCCTTGTATCAATGATCAAAAGGGATATTTTGTGTTGAATAACAACCGTGTTATTCAACTGAAAAGTGGTCGATTGTTGTTGGCAGTAGCATTGCATCAAACACCTACTACTCCATGGAATCAGGTTGGAAATCTTTATAGTTATTATTCAGACGACAATGGTACAACTTGGCTTCTGGGAAGTGAAGTGATGAATCCAGATGGTGTTTTTACACAAGAGCCGGGTGTTGTAGAATTGAAAAATGGGAATGTGATGATGTTTATCAGAACAAACTCAGGGTTTCAATATAAGTCAATCTCAAAAGACAAAGGAATACACTGGACCCCAGCAGAAAAGAGCAACATTGTTTCTCCTCTATCTCCTGCTTCCATTGCAAGGATTCCTGGCAAGCGTGACCTATTATTAGTTTGGAACAACAATGATGGATCTGACCCAACTACGAAAGGGAAACGCACACCGTTGAGTATTGCCATTTCTAAAAATGATGGGAAGACTTGGGAGCATACTAAGATGCTTGAGCCTGATCCGGATGGTTGGTATTGCTATATTGCTATTCACTATATAGGTAAAAAAGTATTGTTGGGATATCTAGGAGGAAGTCAGAAAAAGAATACAAGACTTGCACAAATCGATGTTTCATTGGTTGATTTGGATTGGATTTATAATTGAGTATCTTGAAGATTAAACATGGAACAATCTCACATAATTGATTCAAAAAAGGATGGACCTATTGTGTTGATCACCGCGGGCGTTCATGGTGATGAATACGAACCCATTATTGCAACGCAACAGTTGATTGGGTTGCTTGAAAATAAATTGATTGTTGGAAAGGTACTCATAGTTCCATGCGTAAACAGCACAGCTGTTGATCTTCACACGAGATATGGTGATGATGGGTTGGACCTCGCTCGGGTTTGTCCAGGCAACCCCAACGGCTCATCAACAGAAAAAGATGCTGCTGAAATTAGTGAATTGATTAAGCATGCAGATTACCTGATAGATCTTCATACAGGTGGGAGAATTTTGGATATTTTCCCAATGGCAGGGTATATGCTCCACCCAACTGAAATGGTTCTTGCCGAACAAAGAGAAATGGCAAAAGCATTTGGACTTCCCATGATCTGGGGAACAGAAGCCTCTCCCAATGGAAGAACACTGTCTGTTGCCAGAGACGCCATGGTGCCAGCTATTTATGTAGAATATGGCGGTGGCTCTACTGTTAGAAAAGAAATAATTCAATCATATACAACAGGTTGTTTAGGGGTGTTGACTTATTTAAAAATGATTGACGATGAGGTAAAAGAAACCACGTCTACGAAATATTGGGTTGAAGACCCAACTCCACAAAATGGCCATCTTCAATCTAAGATGCCTTCACCGACTGATGGTATTTTTGTGCCAAATAAATCTGTTGGTGATGATATCAACGAAGCAGAAATGATTGGACAGATAATTGATATGCAATCAGGAAATAAAATTCCAATCTATGC
>CANLED010000199.1 GCA_947489175.1 Chitinophagaceae bacterium
TTCCAGTCTAATGGACGCTACTTCCGCTCATACAATTTTTCATTTACTGAGCCTTGGCTTGGTGGTAAAAAGAGAAATTCCTTCTCTGTGAGCATGTTTAATACCAAATTCAGCAATTCATTTAACCAATTTGGTGGTGGAGGCTTTGGCGGCGGTGGTTTCGGTGGTGGAGGTTTTGGTGGTGGCTTTGGTGGTTTGCCATCAAGAGCAGCGGATACATCCTATCTAATTACGCAAGGTGCAACATTATCACTTGGTAAGCAGTTGAAATGGCCTGATGACTTCTTCTCATTGATCACTTCATTGAGTTATGTTCAATACAAAGCCAGGAACTATGCCATTTTCCCATCCTTTGCAACAGGTATTTCAAATAACTTCAATGTTAAAATAGCCTTGCAAAGAACTTCGGTGGATCAACCTATCTTCCCAAGGAATGGTTCTAATTTTATGTTGAGTGGTGCATTTACACCACCATGGTCATTGATTAATGGAGTCAACGAGAAAGACATTTTCAAACTTGTTGAATACCATAAATGGCGTTTCAATGCAGAGTGGTTTGTGCCATTAGGCAAGGCAACAGGGGAAGACAAAACGCGCCAATTTGTTCTAAGGGTAGCTGCTAAATATGGTTTTATTGGAAGATACAACAAAGAGTTGCCCATATCACCATTTGAGCGCTTTCAGGTTGGTGATGCTGGTTTAACAAATAATTTTGGGGTGCTAGGATATGACATCGTTGCACACAGGGGTTATCCTGTTTATGAAACTTCAGATCCAACGGTTAATCCTGATAGGCAAAACGCTTCAAACTTCTTTACCATCTTTAACAAGTATTCACTTGAATTGAGGTATCCGTTTGTAACCAATCCAAGCAGTACTATTTACGGATTGGCTTTCTATGAAGCTGCAAACGGTTGGTACTCATTCAAAGAATACAATCCGTTCAGGTTGAGACGTTCAGTTGGTATGGGTGTTCGATTCTTCTTACCGATGTTTGGATTGTTAGGATTTGATTATGGAGTTGGTTTAGACAGGATTACAGCAACAGGTAAGTTGAAAGATGCCAGTAGGTTTACGTTTATGTTAGGATTTGAGCCGGAATAGTTTTGGGTTTAAAGTTTTATGTTTAGCTTGTTACGTATCAAAAAACAGTAGAGTATGAAAAAGTTATTCTTCTTATTATTACTTATTTCTTCGGTTTTTCAACTGAAAGCACAACGCTATGCGGTAATTGACACCCGTTATATCCTTGGAAAACTTCCAGAGTATAAAGAGGCACAAGATAAACTTAATGTTTTCAGTGCTCAATGGCAGCGTGAAATAGACGACAAGCAGGCTGTTTTGGATCAGATGTACAGGAATTTCGAAGGAGAAAAATTGATGTTGAGTGAAGAGCTTCTAAAAAAAAGAGAGGATGATATATTCAACCGAGAAAAAGAATTGAGAGACCTTCAAAAACGAAGGTTTGGTTTTGAAGGTGATCTTTTCAAAAGACGTCAGGAATTGGTTAAACCTATTCAAGACAGGGTGTATAATGCTGTGCAAAAAATTGCTGTTGCCAGGCAGTATGACCTAATTTTAGACAAAAGTGAGGGAATTACCATTATATTTGCAGACCCAAAACTCGATAAAAGTGATGATGTGTTAAAAGAGTTAAACGGGAAATAAAAAAGTATTATTTTTGAATCTAATAAAAAAAACAATCAAGAAGCAATGAAAAAGTTCTTATCTATCGGTTTGGTGATGATCGCCCTTTTTGCCTTCAACCCTTTCCTATCTGCACAAAGCAAAATTGGTTATATCAGCATCGATGAAGTTGTTCAATTAATGCCTGAGTACAAGAAGTCTATGGGTGAAATAGCTCAATTTGACAGCGCACTACAAATCAACTACGGTGAAACATTGAAGGAACTTAATCGCCAAGATAGCATCTTCAAGGCAGATTCAGTGAAAATGGGAAATGCAGTTAAAACTGCCAACAAAGAGAAAATGAAAAAACTTCTTGTTGAATTGCAAGGTTTTGAACAAAGCTATCAACAACAAATGCAGCAAAAACAAGAAGAAATGATGGCTCCAGTAGCTCAAAAGGCTAATCAATTAATCAATGAAATCGCAAAAGCCAATGGATTTACTTATGTGTTCCGCAAAGAAGCACTAGTAGTTTATCCAGAATCAGAAGATTTGCTTCCATTGGTCAAGAAAAAAATTAGTGGTCCAGCACCAGCTCCGAAAGCTCCAACAAAATAATGCTGAAAGGCCGGAACATTGTTTCGGCCTTTTTTTATCATGCTAAAATCTCATCCAATAGGTGTTTTTGATTCTGGGTTTGGTGGACTCACCATTCTCAAACAGATAATCAAAACCTTACCCGCATACGATTATATTTACTTGGGTGACAATGCACGGGCTCCTTACGGTCCAAAAAGCTTTGAAACTGTTTATCAATATACGCTTGAGGCCGTTAAATGGCTCTTCTCACAAGGCTGTCCATTAGTTATTTTGGCTTGCAACACTGCATCAGCAAAAGCACTTAGAACTATACAGCAAAAAGACCTGATTAACTTAGACCCAAACAAACGTGTTTTGGGAGTGATCAGGCCAACTACCGAGGTAATTGGTGAATTTACAAAAACTGGACAGATTGGAATTTTAGGCACACAAGGAACAGTGGATTCAAATTCTTATCTCATTGAAATTTCAAAATCATACCCATCAATCAAGGTTTTTCAACATGCGTGTCCTGCATGGGTACCACTGGTTGAAAGTGGAGATTTCAACAGTAAAGAATCAGACGGGCTGGTAAAAGAGTGCATAGATAGGTTGTTAAATATGTCACCTAATATTGACACAATACTTTTAGCTTGTACCCATTATCCACTTTTGATGGGTAAAATAAAAGCACAATTACCAGACAATGTTCAAGTTGTTGAGCAAGGCGACATAGTTGCACTAAGTTTGCAACAATATTTGGATAGGCATGAAGATATGAAAATACAAATCAGTGCGTCTCAGTCTACCTCCACTATTCAATTTTATACAACTGGCGATGCCCATGAGTTTGCATCAAAAGCCACTTATTTTTGGGGAGAACCAATTGATGCCCAAAAGGTTAATTTGCTTTCAACTGATGTATTAAATTCTTAGCAATAAATCCATTTGTTAATATTTCACAAAACACTTATCTTCGCCCTCCTTTCACAGAACCATTGGGTGTGGTGACCCGTGGTAAAGATTGAAAAAAACGACCGCTTCTCCCGGTCAAGTTTAAATAATTAAGGAAAAAGAAATTTTATGAAACGGACATATCAACCGCATCGCAGACGCAGAAAATCTGTACATGGATTCCGCAAGCGTATGGAATCAGCCAACGGACGTAAAGTATTGGCTAGCAGAAGGAAAAAAGGACGTAAGCGCCTTACTGTATCTGATACCAGCCCATCGAAATAAATAGGTTAGTCCATTTATTTACATAACTATAGCTCCAGATTATTTTCTGGGGCTATTTTTGTAATTAGAATAGATGCCTAGTATCTTCATTTAAGAAATTCATGCCAACTCATACACTCAACAAATTAGAACGCTTAAAAGGGCACACTAAAATTCGGTTACTCTTCGATGCAGGAGAAAAGTTTAAGGTTTTTCCCTTAACCGTAATCTATTTGTTTGAGGATCGAAAAGAATTAGCTCAAATTTCATCTCCATTGAAGATGGGAGTAGCTGTGGGGACGAGGAATTTTAAAAAGGCAGTAGATAGGAACCTGTTGAAGCGAAGAATTAGGGAAGCCTATAGAATTCAAAACACAGCTTTAAAGCAACAAGTTCTGGCATCACCTTTTGAGTTGTCATTATTTTATATTTATGGAGACAATCAAATCCATGAGTATGCAAATATATCAATGGCTATAAAAAAAAGTTTAGATAAATTACAAGATTTGCTCACCACTAAAATGATGAAAAATAATGATTGAAATGGGGGAGGAACATTTTATGAAATTGGCTTTGAGGGAAGCGGAAAAGGCTTTTTCTGAGGGCGAAGTTCCTGTAGGAGCCATTGTGGTAATCAACAACAGGGTGATTTCAAGGGGTTATAATATGGTAGAAAAATTGAAGGATCCAACTGCTCATGCTGAGATGATTGCCTTAACTTCTGCATTTAATTCGTTGGGTTCAAAATATTTACAAGACGCAACTTTGTATGTAACTGTAGAACCTTGTCTCATGTGTGCTGGAGCATTGCATTGGAGCAAAATCGGAAAAATTGTTTGGGGAGCCGAAGATGTTAAAAATGGACATCAGTTATACACAGAAAACAGAAATCCTTTTCATGCCAAAACTCAAATTTTATCAGGTTATTTGGCTGAAGAAGCCGCTTCACTGATGAAAGCATTTTTTCAAGAAAAAAGAAGACGCAACTAAGTGTGATTTTTTTAATCTCATATTTTAAACACATCATTCAGAGATATTAACAATCAGCATTTTTCATTTTTCATTTTTCACTTTTCATTCATTTCCCTAGTATATTTGTCCAAAATTTTAAACTATGTCATTTACACTACCAGCTTTACCATACACACACGATGCGCTAGAGCCACATATCGATACATTAACCATGCAGATTCACCATGGTAAGCACCATCAAGCTTATGTAGACAACCTTAACAAAGCGGTTGCAGGTACGCCTAACGAAGGAAAAACGCTTGAGCAATTGGTAGCTGAAGCCGGAGCAATTTCTCCAGCTGTAAGAAATAATGGCGGTGGACATTGGAACCACAGTTTTTTCTGGGAAAGCTTAGCGCCAAATGCAGGTGGTCTTCCAGAAGGTAAATTAGCAGACGCTATTGCATCGTCATTCGAATCTTTTGATGCTTTCAAAGAAAAATTC
>CANLED010000200.1 GCA_947489175.1 Chitinophagaceae bacterium
GATATTTATTCATTGTTGAAAATTGATGCCTAAAAGTATAAAGTAAAAATCGAATAAAATCCTTTGGTTTAAAATAAGTGATTTTCAAAACGCTGCACCAAAAATTTATTTTTTATTGGGAACGATTGCGTAAATAAAACACATAGTTCCATGTGATGTTGTCTGAAAATTGCTATAAATTGTTTGCCCAAACGATTATAAAGCCATTGAAACATCCCACCATTTACATAGCCATCACCGGATATTGTCTATTAGAGAATCGATTTTTAGTTCGATTTGCAACTATCACAGAAAAGGATCTGTTTATAGGCTCTCCAAATTTTTTCAATTTAAGCCAATCATACAAACATCAATTAACCAAACAATCTAAATCATGAATCGAAAGAGTTTGCTATTTATACGCTTGCTATTGGCGAGCGTAATTATGGTGGCCGGTTCTGTGCAAATGTCATTTGCACAGCAATCTGGGTCGCATGTAATTGAAGGCACCGTTACCGGAGAAAAAGGTGAAATCCTACAAGGGGTAGTGATCGAAGCCAAAAACTCGAACGCAACTGCCATGACCGACTCAACTGGTAAATTTAAAATTTCCGTTAAAGCCAAAGGTGTTTTGGTAGTATCATCTATTGGTTTTGCCAATCAATCTGTGTCATTCAATGAATCAACATCAACCGTAAACATCGTGCTAGCTCTAGACACAAAGGGGTTAGACGAGGTTGTAGTAATTGGATATGCAACAGTTAAAAAGAAAGATTTAACTGGAGCTGTATCGGGTATCAGTTCAAAAGACATCCGTTCTAGGCCCGTAAACAATGCTGTTCAGGCCATGCAAGGTAAGGTAGCGGGTGTTGACATTTCATCAAATGAGCGTCCGGGTCAGGTTGGATCGATCACCATCCGTGGTGTACGTTCATTGACAGCATCAAACTCACCACTATTTGTTGTAGACGGAATTCCATTGATTACCGGCGGTATTGATAACATCAATCCGGGCGACATCGAATCAATTGACGTATTGAAAGATGCATCAGCAACCGCTATTTTTGGTTCTAGAGGAGCCAATGGTGTTGTAATCGTAACAACCAAGCAAGGTAAAGCTGGAAAAACCACCGTGAACTTCAATAACTCCATCACATCTGAAACTTTGCAAGACAACAGGGTGATGTTTAATGCATCAGAATACATCACCTACAAACGTTGGGCTTATTATTATTCTGGGTTGAACACAACAACTGGAGTAAGCACCTATCCAAGAGGAGATGAGCCAACATTGGCAAATGACAGAACGTATTTTGTAGCATCTGCAGATCCGATGGCTTGGGCAAATATTGCACAGGGATGGTCTTCAGGAACTTGGGATGGTTCAAAAGTAAAAACAACTGATTGGGCCAGTTTGGTAAAACAGACATCAATGACTTCCGACAATGTAATCAGTGTAAGTGGAGGTTCAGACAAGGTGAAATCTTATGCATCATTCGGTTATCTAAATAATGCAGGAACGATTAAAGGACAATCATTTGAAAGATATACAGCTAAGGCCAATGTTGACATTACAGCAACAAAATGGTTGTCGATTGGCAACAACATCAACATCTCTTATGGCAGACAACAATTTGGACAGTCAGGATTTGGTGTTGCAACGATTGGTAGTCCAGCTGGCGGTTTGTATGAATCAGCCAGGTCATTGTTCCCTTATGCAGTTCCATACGATTCAGCTGGAAACAGGATTTTATTCCCTGGAGGAGATGCTGCAATTAAGAATGTTGTGGATGAATGGAAATACAACATTGATGAAAGGATATCTTTGAGGGCATTTGGAAGCTTGTACTCTCAAGTGAATTTTGGAAATATCTCTCCATTGTTGAAAGGATTGAAATATCGCATGAATTTCGGTCCAGACATCTCTTACAACCGTGCAGGTGTTTATGTGGATGCCAACTCAGTATCCAATGGAGGAAGCACCAGTTATGCTTCTTTAACAAACAACAGAACTTTCTCATACACATTGGATAACTTGCTGTACTACGATAAATCTATCGGTGATCATACATTTGGTTTGACTTTGCTACAAAGTCAAACAGCATATCAACTAGAGAATAACAATATTACAGGAAATGGTGTACCATTTGCAGCACAAAAATGGAATGCGTTAACGAGTGGAACTGTTACAGGACAATTGAGTACAAGAACTGATTTGATTGAAAGGCAGCTACTTTCTTATATGGCAAGGTTGAACTACAGCTATAAAGACAGATATTTATTGACAGCATCTGCCCGTCAGGATGGTGCATCACAGCTTGCAGAAGGATATAAATACTCTTTGTTCCCATCAGCTGCATTAGCGTGGAGAATTGACAGGGAGAAATTCATGAAACTACAATGGGTGAATGAGCTCAAATTAAGAGTAGGTGCGGGTGTAACCGGAAATGCTGCTATTGCCCCATACGCCACACAAGGAGCCATTGTTTCTCTTTTCTATCCATTTGTTGCAACAAATGTAGCGGGTGCGATACCAAGTTCTGTTCTAGCAAACCAAAGTTTAGGATGGGAAAAAACAACACAATATAATTTTGGTTTAGATTTCCAAATACTAAAAAGCAGGATATCGGGAACAGTGGATGTTTACACATCAACAACATCAGATTTGTTGATGCAGAGGAATATTCCAAGCGTAACAGGTTATACAACCACGTTCCAAAATATTGGTGCGACTGCAAACAAGGGTATTGATATCAGTTTGACTACTGTAAACATCAAAACAAGGGATTTTAACTGGACAAGTAACCTAAATGCATCATGGCAAAAAGAGCGTATTGTAACGCTTTCAAACGGCAAACAAAACGACATCAACAACAACTGGTTCATCGATGAACCCATTGGTGTGATTTATGGTTTCCAATCGCTTGGTATCTGGCAGAAATCAGATGCTGCAGACTATGCAAAATTGAATGCAAATGGTAATAGGTTCTTTCCAGGAAATGTGAGGGTAGCAGACTTGAATGGTGACAATAAAATCGATCCGAATAATGACCGTAAGATTATAGGGTATACAAGACCAAGATGGATTGTTGGTATGACCAATACATTTACATACAAGGATTTAGAATTGTCTGTTTTTGTATATGGCAGGTTGAAGTATCTATACAACTATGGTGGAGAAGGCCAAGCTGCAAGGAGTGTTCAAAGGAACATCAACTATTACACTGAAAACAACAACAATTCGGAGTTTCAAAAACCTGTGTTTAATGCCGGTGGAGCATCTCAAGACGCATATTTTCCTGCACTTGGATATGTTGATGGTTCATTCTTGAAAATCAGGAATATTTCATTGGGGTATAATGTCAACAGCATGAAAATCACCAAAATGGGTATTTCTAACCTCAAGGCATATCTTCAAATTCAAAACCCAGGCATGCTTTACTCAAAAACCAAATTCATTGAAATGGATGTAGTAGGGCCAACATGGAACAAAGGTGTTACTCTTGGAATCAATGCAACATTCTAATATAAATAACTATGATAAAGATTAATAAATACATCAAATTAGCCGCTGTAGCTGTGGCATTAATTACTGGCCAATCATGTCAGAAAGATTTCCTAAAAGAGGAATTGAAAACAGCTAGGGGAAATGAGTTTTTTAAAACAGATGCAGGAATCCAACAATTGGCAGCTGGCACATATTATCAATCCTTCAGCACACCTATAAATGGTGAGTGGTTTTATGCAGCAACCAACTATGGTACTGATGAATTCAAAATTGGAGGAGACCCATCCAATTCACCTTGGAACAACTACGACCAAACCTTTGGATCAATTGTAATTGGTGCAAACGGGAATACTGCTCTTTCAAATTTTCAGTGGGATGCCTTGTACACTGCTGTAGGTGATGCTAACCTTTTGATTCAAAACGCAGCAGCAAGTACATCTACTTCAAATGCAATCAAAAATACTGCATTGGGTGAAGGATATTTTATGCGTGCATACAACTACCTCAGGTTGGTTACTCAATATGGTGCAGTTCCATTGCAATTGACACCAATATCTGGCGTACAATTGGAGTTTACAAGAGCACCAGAAAAAGATGTGTACGCTCAGATTGTTGCTGACTTCACCAAGGCAAAAGATCTTTTGTCTAATGCAGGTGGACCACAACGTATCACGCAAGATGCAGCAAAGCATTTCCTTGCAAAAACCTATCTGATCAGGGCAAGTGAAATTAATAATGCTTGGAATACCTCTACTTTAGCAACAGATTTAGCCGCAGCTGTAACATTGAGTGATGAAGTAATTGCGAAACACCCCTTGGCATCAAATTTTGCGAGTGTATGGAATTTCACCGGCATCAATTCAGCCAATGAAACATTGCCTGAAGTTATCTTTTCTGCACAGCAAACAAACGACGTAAACACCAATCTCGGTACAGGGAATACACAACACTTGTATTTCATATCAAGGTATGATGTGCAAGACCAAATGGCGCGTGATTTAACAGGAGGAAGGCCATTCAGCAGGTTAGCAACAACTTATTACATGTACCGTATTTATGACATGGTGAATGACTCTAGGTTCTGGAAATCATTCAGAACAAAGAATGCAGTTAACTTCAAAGCAGTTGCACCAAACGTTGCAGGTGATTTGGGATTGATGTTTGTAATTAATAAGCCAGGAGATACACGCTTTAGCTTGTCAAAAATCACTAAATCAACAGCAGGTGCCAATCTTGTGAGAGATATAGTTACCGGCAGAATTATCCCAACAACTTATGTAGCTTATCCAGCAGGAAGAACAACAGATGGTGCGTTGAATACTGACCTTACAACAGCAGGACAAAGTTTCCCTTCTTTGAATAAGCACATGGATGGATCTAG
>CANLED010000201.1 GCA_947489175.1 Chitinophagaceae bacterium
TAATGGAATCTTCGCTCATCAACTTTATTGATACGCACTACAAGGAATCAAGAATTATTATTATTGTTGATGAAAATACACATGATTTTTGCCTGGAGCAACTCATCAATGTTTCGAGTCAATTTGAAGCCGCAGAAATCATTTTGTTACCTCCAGGTGAAGAGAACAAAGTACTAGAGGTTTGCTTTCAAGTTTGGGAAGCATTTTCAGAATATAATTTTTCCCGAAAAGATTTGGTGATAAATTTGGGCGGAGGTGTTGTAACGGATATGGGAGGGTTTATTGCTTCGCTATTTAAAAGAGGTATTGATTTTATTCATATTCCAACGTCTTTACTTGGAATGGTTGATGCATCTATAGGCGGAAAAACAGGAATTGATTTGGGATCCTACAAAAATCAACTGGGGACTTTTATACATCCTAAAGCTATTTACATAGATCCTTCCTTTTTAGAAACTTTACCAGCAAAAGAAGTTATTTATGGGTATGCTGAAATGTTGAAACACGCCTTAATACGAGACGTAAAACATTGGGAAGAAATTAAATTTATTAAAAATGATGTTGATTTAACAACTCCTGAAATACTCATAAAATCGATTCAAATCAAAGCATCCATTATAGAAGAAGACCCTCAGGAGGGCGGATTGCGTAAAATATTAAATTTTGGCCATACAATAGGTCATGGTATTGAAGGTTATTTTCTGCAATCAACGAGTTTAGCACATGGTCATTGCGTGGCATTAGGAATGTGTGCGGAAGCATTTTTATCGAAGGAAAAAGGATTATTATCCCAGTCAGAATATATGGACATTGAAAATTGTATTCGACGATCATTCCATTTCATATCTTTGGATGCAACCGAAATCGAAGGAATTATTGAACTTATTCAACAGGATAAAAAAAACAGTGCTAATGCCATAAATTGTTCATTACTTCAGGGGATTGGCAATTGCATTTATGACCAAAAAATCAGTAATCAAGAAATTGGAAATGCATTATTTCACCTGAACTTATTAGCTAGTTCTATAAATTAATTCATTGTAAATCGTACTTTTGTACATCAAAAAATGTTTAAGATGAAAAATTATGATGTTGTAATTATTGGTTCTGGGCCAGGTGGATATGTTTCAGCTATTAGATGTGCTCAATTGGGACTAACGGTAGCACTAATTGAAAAATACAGTACCCTTGGCGGAACATGCTTAAATGTTGGCTGCATACCTTCTAAGGCATTGTTAGATTCTTCAGAACATTTTCATAATGCAACGCATACTTTTTCTGAACATGGAATTGAGGTTACGGAAGTGAAAGCGAATATAACTCAGATGATCAAACGCAAGGATGATGTTGTTTCCCAAACTTGTGATGGCGTAAAATACCTAATGGACAAAAACAAAATTGAAGTTCATCAGGGGATTGGGTCATTTAAAGATCAACATACTATTACGATTACTGGAGAGAATGGTTCAACGGAAATTTCCGGGAAACATATAATCATCGCCACTGGATCTAAGCCTAATTTCTTCCCTGGGATGGAGCCTGATAAAAAAAGAATCATTACTTCAACTGAAGCTTTGAAACTCAATGAAATTCCGAAAAAATTATTGGTCATTGGAGCTGGCGTTATTGGTTTAGAATTAGGGTCTGTTTATAAACGATTAGGAGCTGAAGTGGAAGTTGTTGAATTTGCTCCCACCCTACTTCCTACTATGGATGGAACAATATCTAAAGAATTTACCAAAATATTGAAGAAAGATGGTTTCAAATTCCATATGGAACACAGAGTTCAAGGGGTTGTGAATAAAGGAAAGTCAGTAGTTGTAACTGCATTAAATAAGAAAAATGAAACCGTTGAAATAGAGGGTGACTATTGCTTAGTTGCTGTAGGGCGAAAAGCATATACAGCAGGACTAGCTTTAGAAAATGTAGGCTTAATTGCAAATCAACGAGGCCAGATAGAAGTAAATGATCATCTTCAAACTTCGATTCCACACATTTACGCCATTGGTGACGTTGTGCGTGGAGCAATGTTAGCTCACAAGGCTGAAGAAGAAGGAGTTTTTGTTGCTGAAACTATTGCTGGACAAAAACCACATATCAATTACAATTTAATCCCAGGAGTTGTGTACACATGGCCTGAGGTTGCTAATGTTGGTAAAACAGAAGAAGAATTGACAGCTGCAGGTGTAGAAATTAAAGTTGGTTCATTTCCAATAAAGGCTTTAGGCAGAGCAAGAGCGAGTATGGATACCGCAGGATTAGTTAAAATAATAGCCGATAAAAACACGGACGAAATTCTTGGTGTACATATGATAGCCCCAAGAGCTGCAGATTTAATTATGGAAGCAGTTACAGCAATGGAGTTTAGAGCATCTGCTGAAGACTTAGTTAGAATTTGTCACCCACACCCGACATATTCTGAGGCTATTAAGGAAGCTGCAATGGCTGCTACTGACTCAAGAGCTATGCATATCTAGTCTAGAAGAACTTCAATAGCTACCTCGTTTTTTCGATTAATCACATCCCAAGGAGCATTATAGCCCATATATAAATATGAGCCCCTTGTTTTGATGTTATTTTTTCTAAGAATCGCTTCTAATTGTTTGCGGTGTTTTTCTATTTTTTGATCAGAGGAAAAACCACCATAGGTTATCACCGCTAAGGTTTTTGAAGATTCTTCAACAATTTGAACATTTTTAGAGCTTGGATTAGGCAAATCCTCTTTTTTATATTGCTTCGGCATAACAAAATACATGGTGGCTGAATCTCCCATGTTCATAACAACTGGTGCGGTCATTGCAATTTTTTGATTTTTCTCGTTACCACCAAAAATATAACCCGCAATAGTTCGAAAACCATTACTGCCGTGATTGTCAAAAGATTTATCTGCCAAACTCGTTTTTGCAACAATCATATTTGGATACAACCGAAGCTCTACCTCGTCGATGGTCTTGATTACTTTATAATCGGGTGTTTCAATATTTTTAGAGGTAAATGACACAACGATAAAACTTATTACTAGTATAACAACAATCGACAGGGAAACCCAAATAACTTTGTTCATGATTTTTATTTTAATAACAACTGGAAGTAATAAAAAGTTTAAAGCAAAAAAAAGGGGTGGAAAACACCCCTATCAAAAACTTGTTTTTGAAGTATTTTAAAGCCCTAATAATACTGCCACTGGATCTTTAGCTCCAAATAACATTTTCTCAGGATTTTCTAGCATTTCTTTTACCTTCACTAAGAAACTAACGGACTCTTTACCATCAATTATTCTATGATCGTAGGAAAGTGCGACATACATGATTGGTCGTATTTCAACCTTGCCATTAATAGCCACTGGCCTTTCAACAACATTGTGCATTCCAAGAATAGCAGATTGCGGCGGATTGATAATTGGTGTAGATAACATCGAACCAAAAACGCCTCCATTGGTAATAGTAAATGTACCTCCTGTCATATCATCTGGTGTAATTTTTCCGTCACGCGCTTTCACTGCAAGGCGTTTAATTTCGCGTTCAATTTCAGCCAATGACATTTGCTCTGCATTACGTATAACGGGTACCATTAACCCTTTTGGGGATGAAACTGCTATACCAATATCAGCATAATTATGAAAAACAACCTCGTTTCCATCAATTTGTCCATTTACTGCCGGATATAAATTTAATGCTTCAGTAACTGCTTTTGTAAAAAAGGACATAAAACCCAAATTTACCTCGTGGTGTTTGGCAAAAGCATCTTTATATTTTGCGCGAATGTCCATAATGGGTTTCATATCAACCTCATTGAATGTTGTTAACATGGCAGTCTCATTTTTAACTGACACCAATCGCTCAGCAATTTTTCGACGTAGCATCGACATTTTTTCACGACTTTGATCTCTACTACCTCCCCATCCCTGAACAGAATTTGCATCAAAACCAGCAGCAAGAGCATTCAAAACATCCGATTTGGTAATTCGACCATCACGACCAGAAGCAGGTACTTGTGCTGCACCTACATTATTTTCAGCCATTATTTTGGCAGCAGCAGGTGAAGGTGTACCGCTAGCATAAGAAACATCCTTTTTTATTGGATCAGGATTGGGCGCCGTTACTTGTTTGTTTTCTTCCACTTTTGGTTGCTCAACAACAGTCTCAATTTTAGGGGTAGATAAACCAGCAGGTCTTTCTGCTGAAGTATCAATCAAACAAACTACTTGACCAACCTTTACAACATCGCCTTCCGCGGCTTTTAAGGTAATAATACCTTTTGCTTCCGCAGGTAATTCTAGCGTTGCTTTATCTGAATCGACCTCTGCTATAGCTTGATCTTTTTCAACATAATCTCCATCTGAAACTAACCACGTTGCAATTTCAACCTCTGAGATTGATTCTCCCGGGCTGGGAACTTTCATTTCAAGTACTGACATTGAATTTATTTTTTCACTAATTATTTAACTGGAACATTTGCGTAGCTGAATAACTGATTATACAATTTTTCTAACCGTTTTTCATGCAATTTTTTTGAACCTTCTGCTGATGCAGCAGATGCAGGACGACAAACACCAACTAACGAAACATGTCTCAGGCTCATCGCCATATGCGTCCATGCTCCCATATTTGCTGGTTCTTCTTGTGCCCAAAGAACATTTTTAGCATTTTTATACTTTTCTAAAATTGCATCAATCTGATTTTGCGGCAAAGGATACAACTGTTCAATTCTGACAAAAGCGTACGATTCAATTCCTAATGCAACAGCCTTCTCCTTCATTTCGTAATAAAACTTCCCTGAACAAAGCACTACTGTTTCAACTTTCGCAACATCTGCAGATGAATCATCAATTACCTCTTTAAATGATCCTGATGCCATATCATCCAAC
>CANLED010000202.1 GCA_947489175.1 Chitinophagaceae bacterium
TTGCAGGCATGAGTTTGGGAGGGTATGGAACTTTACATTTTGCTGGAAAATACCCACAAAGGGTTACTGCAGCAGTTGCCTTGTGCGGTGGTGGCGATGTGCGCGATGGATGTCGGTTGGCAGAAGTTCCGTTATGGATAGAACACGGAGATCAGGATGAATCTGTGCCGGTGAACGAATCGATCAAGGTGGCAAATGCCATCAAGGGATGTAATGGCGGTAAAAACCTCAAATTTATTATCGATCAAGGAGCAAATCATGGCGCCTTAGAAAAGATATTTCGGTCTGATGAATTTTATAATTGGCTTTTTTCCTTTTCTCGATCAGTAGATTAGATTCATTCTAAATAAGAACCAAATTCAATCTGCATTGTTCTATGATTTAACTTTGCAGCTCGAACATCAAACGTTGAATTTATAGTAGGAATATGAGTAAATCAGTTTTATTAAAATCATCCATCGCCAAAAAATATTGGATGGCATTAACCGGATTATTTTTGTGTACCTTCTTAGTAGGTCACTTAGCAGGTAATTTACAACTTGTTTTTAGCACGGGTGAAGAAGGTAAAAGAGCATTTAATGAGTATGCGTACTTCATGTCGCACAACCCGGCCATCAAGCTTTTATCATACGTAACCTATATTTCGATCCTATTTCACATCGTTGATGGATTCATGTTAACGATCCAAAATAAAAAAGCAAGACCAGTTGGTTATGCATACAATAAGCCAGGTGCAAACAGTTCTATTGCTTCCAGAAATATGGCGGTATTAGGTACATTGATTTTGGTGTTTTTAGCAACACACATGGCTAATTTCTGGTGGAAAGCGAAAGTGTCCAGTGAAAAATTTCCGTTACATACATATACTGTTTATCCTCCAATGGCAGAGCGTCCAACTGAAATGTATTATACCGTAAAAGGAGATGCTATTCCTAAAGAAGGAGTTATTGTGAAAGAAGGAACTAAATTATTCATTGATTCCAAAATGTTTGAGCAACAAATAGCTGTGATGAAACAAATGAATCCAGGGCAACAATTACCTGATATGAGTCAAATGAACAAAAATCCAGAGTTGGGTGAAGGATATAAAGATTTGCATTCGCTCGTTTTTGCATTCTTCGGACATGATAAATCAAAACAAGGTTTTCCTAAAAATGATATGGCTTTGGCTGGTTTAATTTTCTATGTCATTAGTATGTTAGTTCTAGGCTTTCATTTGTGGCACGGCTTCTCTTCGGCTTTCCAGTCGTTGGGTGTTAATCACGCTGCTTACACTCCATGGATTAAAAAAATAGGGTACGGTTTTGCCATTTTGGTTCCAGGTCTTTTTGCACTTATTCCGATTGTTATTTTCATTACTAAATAGATTAAAATTCGAATTGATATGTCAATTTTAGACTCTAAAATCCCCGCTGGTCATATTTCAGAAAAATGGACCGATCATAAAAATCACTTAAAGTTAGTGGCTCCCAATAACCGACCAAAAATTGATGTTATTGTTGTTGGAACTGGACTTGCCGGTGCTTCTGCTGCGGCATCATTGGGTGAAATGGGGTATAACGTAAAGGCGTTTTGTTTTCAAGATTCACCAAGACGGGCTCATTCCATCGCTGCACAAGGCGGAATCAATGCTGCCAAAAATTATCAAAATGATGGTGATTCAGTCTACCGATTATTTTACGACACGATCAAAGGAGGAGATTACCGAGCAAGAGAAGCAAACGTTCATCGTTTAGCGGAAGTTTCGGGAAATATTATTGACCAATGCGTTGCGCAAGGTGTTCCTTTTGCACGTGAATATGGAGGTTTATTAGACAATAGATCATTCGGAGGAACGCAAGTTCAGAGAACATTTTATGCTGCAGGTCAAACCGGTCAGCAATTACTATTAGGAGCTTATTCCTCTTTATCTCGTCAAATTGGATTGGGAAGAGTGAAAATGTATCACCGCCATGAAATGTTAGACCTAGTAACTGTAGATGGAAAGGCGCGAGGAATTATTGCCCGTAACTTAGTAACAGGGGAATTAGAAAGACATGCTGCACATGCAGTTATTATTGCTTCTGGAGGTTACGGAAATGTTTATTTCTTATCTACAAATGCTATGGGTAGCAACGTATCCGCAGCATGGAAAGCACATAAAAAAGGAGCTTTGTTTGCAAATCCTTGCTTTGTGCAAATCCATCCAACCTGTATCCCTGTACATGGAACGAATCAAGCCAAATTGACTTTGATGTCAGAGTCCTTAAGAAATTCAGGAAGAATTTGGGTTCCTATGAAGAAAGAAGACGCTGAAGCTATTCGAGAAGGTAGACTAAAACCCACACAAATCGCAGAAGAAGACAGAGATTATTTCTTAGAAAGACGTTACCCTGCTTTTGGAAATTTGGTGCCACGTGATGTTGCTTCTCGCGCTGCAAAAGAACGATGCGATGCTGGCTTTGGTATTGAGGCAAACGATACCAACGAAGGAGTATATCTAGATTTCTCAACAGAAATAAAATCCAAAGGAAAACAAGCTGCATATGCACTAGGTGACCATAATCCTACCGAAGAAAAAACAATTGAATTAGGTAAAAAATGGATTGAAGAAAAGTACGGTAATTTGTTTCAGATGTATCAAAAAATTACAGACGACAATCCGTACGAAACACCTATGAAAATTTATCCAGCCGTACATTATACAATGGGAGGAGTATGGGTAGACTACAACTTACAAAGTACTATTAAAGGTTGTTTTGTGGCTGGAGAAGCTAATTTTTCAGACCATGGTGCAAATCGTTTGGGCGCCTCTGCATTGATGCAAGGATTAGCTGACGGATATTTTGTGCTACCATATACAGTTTCAGATTATCTAGCAGATGAAATTAGAACAGGAAAAATCTCTACCGATACACCTGAGTTTGAAGCTGCCGAAAATGATGTGAAAAATTCCATTGAAAAATTCTTGTCAAACAAAGGGACTAAGTCAGTTGATTTCTTCCACAAAAGATTAGGTTTAATCATGTGGAACAAAGTTGGAATGGGACGAAACGAACAAGGGCTAAAGGAGGCAATTGAAGAAATTGGTTCACTGCGTGATGACTTTTATCAAAATGTGTTTGTACCAGGTGACTCAAATGAGATGAATCCTGAATTGGAAAAAGCCATGCGTGTTGCTGATTTAATTGAATTGGGACAACTAATGGCAATTGATGCATTGAATAGAGATGAATCTTGTGGTGGGCATTTCCGCGAGGAATTTCAAGACTCAGAAGGTGAAACTTTACGTAACGATGAAAAATTTAAACATGTCGCCGCTTGGGAATATAAAGGCATGGACATAAAAAATTCAGTAATGCACAAAGAAGAGCTGAATTATGAATTTATTAAAATCGCTGAGCGTAATTATAAATAATGGAAGGAAAACCTAAGGTTTGGAAAATGTTATTGATTAGCTGGCTATTTGTTTATCCAGTGGTTAATATACTGTTCATGGTACTTTTTCCAATAATTCAGGAATTTCATCCTTTATTCAGAACATTGATATTCACGGGTATATTAGTGCCTTTGATGGGGGTTTCAATACCTTTCCTACACAAAAAATGTTGGAATTGGATAATCAGATAACGGAAATATAGAATTTAGAAATAAAAAGATAAAATGGCAACAAAATTTATCAACATCAACCTTAAAATTTGGAGACAAAAAAACGCTAATGCTAAAGGTTCATTAGAGTCCTATAAATTGGATAAAGTTTCCACCGATAGTTCTTTTTTAGAAATGTTGGATCAACTCAACGAACAACTGATCAATGAGCAAAAGGAATCTATTGCCTTTGATCACGACTGTAGGGAAGGTATTTGTGGAATGTGTTCTCTTTATATTAACGGTAGGGCACATGGTCCAGACACAGGAACTACAACTTGTCAATTACACATGCGTAAGTTCAACGACGGGGACACCATTTATGTGGAGCCATGGAGATCTCGTGCATTTCCAATTATCAAAGATTTAGTTGTTGACAGAAGTGCATTTGATCGAATTCAACAAGCTGGTGGATTTGTTTCGGTAAACACCTCCGGAAGAACAATGGATGCCAATGCTATTCCTATTCCAAAAGCAGATGCTGATAAAGCCTTTGAGGCGGCAGCATGTATTGGATGTGGTGCTTGTGTAGCAACCTGTAAAAATGGCTCAGCACTGCTATTTGTAGGAGCTAAAGTTTCTCAATATGCCTTACTTCCCCAAGGAAAAGTAGAAGCGCAAGAACGCGTGGTGAATATGGTTCGTCAAATGGACGAAGAGGGATTTGGTAATTGCACAAATACTGGCGCTTGCGAAATTGAGTGTCCCAAAGGCATTTCATTAGAAAATATAGCACGAATGAATAGAGAATTTCTTTTTGCCGCAGCGAAGAGTGAATAGAATTAAAAGCTACTTATCTAGAAAGCAGTCTCTTTGACTGCTTTTTTTTTTGAAAAACATTTTTCATTATTATTATTTTGTTAAATTAGCATAAACTAAAATAAATCATTAATTATGAAAAAACTTTTACTCGCAGTTTCTGTGATTTTATCAGCTTCATGGGCAGATTCACAGGTGATTGTTGCCGGGGTTTCTCCGCAGTCAATCGTTGCCAATTACACGCACACATGGGCTGCTCCAACTGGTGGTTGGGGAACACCAGACTTCAACATTCCCGGAACTTTTGTTGAGGATACCTTAATGATGGTTGATGACGGGACTCCCGGATTAAATGCTCAAGGTAATCCAGCCTCTGCAAGTGGTTGTAACGCTTTGGCCACAGGTAGTTTATTCGGGAAAATTGCGGTTGTTTTTCGTGGTGAT
>CANLED010000203.1 GCA_947489175.1 Chitinophagaceae bacterium
ATATGATCAACTTGCAGATACTGTAGATATGATGACACCAGCAGCCATCATGCCTTTCAACCTATCAAAATTCGAGAAAAACAGGCTTGGGTTGGCGAAATGGTTGGTATCGTCAGAAAATCCACTCACTTCAAGGGTTTATGTAAACAGGATTTGGACTGAATTTTTTGGAAGGGGTTTGGTAAAAACTACAGGAGATTTCGGAATGCAAGGAGAGTTACCAACGCATCCCGAATTGCTTGATTGGCTTGCTGTAGAGTTCAGGGAAAAAGGTTGGGACATCAAGAAATTGGTGAAACTCATTGTAACATCAACCACTTACAAACAATCATCAAAAAGGACAGAAAAAAAATTCGCGAAAGATCCTGAAAATAAATACTACAGCTATTTTCCAAGGATGAGGTTGAAGGCAGAGTTGCAACGAGATTTGATTTTAAGTTCTGCAGGAGTTTTGAACCCTGAAATTGGAGGTCCAAGCGTAAAGCCATATCAGCCAAAAGGAGTTTGGGAATCAACAACTTCTGGAAGAGGAGAATTGGCTAAATACAGACAAGATACAGGCAGTAAACTTTACCGAAGAGGATTGTATACATTCATCAAAAGAACAGCCCCTCCACCAGCAATGTTGATCATGGACGCAAGTACAAGAGATCAGTGTGAAGTTACCAGGATGCGCACCAATACACCCTTGCAGGCACTTGTTTTGATGAATGATCCACAGGTTTTAGAAGCAGCGAGGGTATTAGCAGAAAGAACCTCAAATTTGAAATTAAGTGAAGAACAAAAACTAGAAAGGGCCTTTAGGCTGATATTGTGCAGGATGCCCACTGAAAAAGAAAGATCCTTGCTAGTAACATATTATGCAAAGGAAAAGTTGAAGTTTAGCACTAACAAAGACATTGCATTGAAGTACCTTAAGGCAGGTGAATACGTGCAGACAAAAACAAAAGACATAACAGAAACAGCAGCATTGATGCAATTAAATCAAATGCTGTTTAATTTGGATGAAACAACGATAAAATAAAAAAATGGAAAATCAGGAGAAACAGTTCAGGCTGAATGTAACCAGAAGGCATTTTTTAACGAAAGCAGGATTGGGATTTGGCAGTGCGGCCTTAGGAGGCATGCTATTTAAAGACCAGTTGTTTGGCGCCAGCGGGACATCATCATTGCCATTGGGGTTGGCCCAGTATGCACCAAAGGCAAAAAGAATAATTTATTTATTTCAAAATGGAGCTCCGTCTCAATTGGAGACGTTCGATTATAAACCATTGCTTACTAAAATGCAAGGAGAAGATCTTCCTGCATCAGTAAGAAACGGTCAGCGATTAACGGGCATGACAGCCAACCAGGATAAGTTTCCATTGATGGGATCTACTTTTGGATTTTCGCAATATGGACAATCGGGTGCATGGATTTCGTCATTGTTCCCGAATATTGCATCAATAGCTGATGACATTTGCATTGTGAAAACAATGAATACAGAAGCCATTAACCATGATCCTGCGCTAACTTTCTTCCAAACAGGTGCTCAGCAAGGAAACAGACCCAGCATGGGAGCTTGGATGAGCTACGGGTTAGGAAGTGAGAACTCAAATTTACCAGCCTACAGTGTATTATTATCGAGAGGAAGAGGAAATGGACAAGGTGTGTATTCAAAATTATGGACTAACGGATTTTTAGATAGCCAACATCAGGGAGTTGTATTTAGCAGTGGCGAAGATCCGGTTCTTTATTTAAACAATCCTGAGGGGCAAGACAGAAAGAGCAGAAGGGATATGTTGGATGAATTGGCCAAGTTCAACGCCTCTTCATTTGAAAACTTTGGAGACCCAGAAATCAATGCAAGGATTCAGCAATATGAGATGTCATACCGCATGCAAAGTGCTGTACCAGAGTTGACTGACCTCAGCAAAGAATCAGCAAATACCATCAAAATGTATGGAGCTGATTGTCTTGTTCCTGGCACGTATGCAGCCAACTGTCTACTAGCCAGAAAACTGTCAGAATCAGGCGTAAGGTTTGTTCAATTGTATCACCAAGGTTGGGATACCCACGGAAACTTGGCAAACGACATGACCATGCAAGCGGAGGATGTGGATCGTGCATCAGCTGCATTGGTCAAAGACCTCAAACAACGCGGACTCTTAGATGAAACATTGGTTATTTGGGGTGGTGAATTTGGAAGAACAAACTATTGCCAAGGCAAGATTGATGTCAACAATTATGGCCGTGACCATCATCCTAAATGTTTCAGCATTTGGATGGCAGGTGGAGGTGTAAAGGGAGGCATGGTTTATGGAGAAACTGATGAATTCGGCTATAATATTGTAAAAGATCCTGTTAGTGTGCACGATTTCCATGCAACAGTGCTGCACCTAATGGGCATCAACCATGAACAGATGACATACAAACATTTAGGAAGAAGATACAGGCTAACAGATATTGCAGGGCAAGTTGTTAATGGTATCCTATCTTAAAGAATATAAGTAAAAAAGTTTATGCAAAGACATCTTTCGGTGCTTTCAAACCTGCTTATTGTACTGCAGGTTTTCCTATTGGTTTTTTGTTTTGTAGACATAAGTGTATTGCCTCCACTTGTTTTATTTGCTGGAAAATTCCATCCACTAATATTGCATTTGCCAATTACATTAATATTGTTGTTGATTCCAATTTCAATCTTCATTCAAAAAAGAAGTGATTCGACTGAGTTAACCACATTTTTTGATTTTATTTTGCATTATGCGGCCCTAATTTCAACGATAACGGCCATTGCAGGTTTTTTTCTTGCAGCCAGCGGAAGCTATGACCAAGAAGCACTTAAGTTTCATAAATGGCTTGGTGTTTCCATTGCATTTGCCAGTCATGCGTTAGTATATTTAAAAAAAGTTTTTTCACAAAATCAACTTGCGTGGAATTTTTCATTGGTAACTACTTTTATAATAATGATTTTAGGTAGTCACTTCGGTGGGAACCTTACTCATGGAGAGGGATTTTTTGCATTTGAAGAAAAAACCAAAGCAGGAATAAGCATACCAGCTTTTAATGATAAAACAACAGTTTATGCAGGAGCAATTCAGCCTGTTTTGGCAGCGAAATGTGTAGTTTGTCACAACGACCAAAAAACAAAAGGTGGACTTAACATGAAAAGCATCGAACTGATGCTAAAAGGCGGAAAAACAGGAGCCATGTGGGTTTCAGGAGATCCTGACAAGAGTTTGATGATAGAAAGGATGTTGTTAGACATGGATGACAAAAATCACATGCCTCCAAAAGGAAAGGCGCAATTGAGCTCCACAGAAATCACCTTGTTCAAAGAGTGGATAAGAGCAGGTGCCGATGCAAAAAAAACATATCATTCGCTGGCTGAAACCGATACTTTAAAAAAGATTGTAGCAAAGTTGATTACAACAACACCAAAGAAGGCAGAAAGCAAAACTTATTCATTTTCATCGGCTTCGGCAACAACCCTACAAAAATTAAATTCACCTTTTAGAAGAATTATACCCTTGTCGGCCAACAGTCCTGCCTTATCGGTGAAATTCTTCTTGAAGGAAAAGTTCGATATTAACCTATTAAAAGAGTGCAAAGAGGTAAATGAACAAGTTGTGGAATTGAGTCTTGCAGGCATGCCCGTTGACGACAAGGTATTTCAGATAATTTCATCCTTTCCTAATCTCGAAAAATTAAGCTTAAATACAACATCAATCACAGGAAAAGGAATTAAAGAATTATTGAATTGTAAGAAACTGGAAATTCTTTCAATAACAAGCAATCCAATTAGTAAGGCTGATGTCTCTGTACTCGCTACCCTACCATTGTTGAAAAGCGTATATATTTGGAACACCAAGATAACAGATGCTGATGCATTGGCCTTGAAGAATCAATCACCCAAAATACGTTGGGATATGGGATATATTCCGGATAAAAATGAGTTGTTAAAACTAACTAGACCTCAACCATTGGATGCAGAAAAAAGGGTTTATGCTACAGACGAACTTATTACATACAAACACCCCATGCCCGGTGTTCAAATACGTTATACTGTTGATGGATCCAAGCCTGATTCTTTAACAAGCTTGTTATACAAAGGACCATTTCCAGCGACAGGGCTCATGAAAGTAAGGATGATCGCAACAAGTCCAGGTTGGCTTACAAGTGATACAATAGAAGCAACTTATTTCTTAAAAGGCTTCAAACCAGATTCGGTAAATTTAATCAATGAGGCAGACAAGCAATACAAAGCATTAGGTGCACTAACCATTGTTGATTTAATCAAGGGATCTTCGGGAAATTTAAACACCAATTGGCTTGGCTTTAGAGACAATTCATTCAAGGCAGGTTTTTATTTTTCAAAGGGAGTAGAAATAAAGGAAGTATTTCTGAGCACGGTAGAGAGTATTGATGGATATGTATTTCCAGCAAAGAAAATCATCATTAAAGGAGGCGATTCACCAAAGTCGCTGAAATTATTACATACATTGATACCTGAGCAACCAAAGGAAAAAAGAAGAAAACATTTGGAGCCTTTTGTAATGGCTATAGTGAAGCAAAAATATAAATATATTGAGATTGAGGCAATCCCTGTCCCAGTTTTACCTAAATGGCACCAAGGCAAAGGCGAAAAAGCTTGGGTTTTTGTGGATGAGGTTTTCTTTTACTAACAACCTGTTTTTGACTTAGGATGAAGAATTAAACAGCCTGTCAATTGTTGAAGAGGTTGAGGGGGTTGAAGAGGTTGAAGTCTGCATTTGCTTCTGTTTGTTTTATTTTTCATTTGAGGTGCCTAAGCTTGTCGAAGGCCATTCTACATTTTTCTGATTGGTA
>CANLED010000204.1 GCA_947489175.1 Chitinophagaceae bacterium
TTTAACCCATACGACTTGTATTCTAAGTGTCCTGTACAACCAGATTGGAAAGTGCTTAAAACTTATTATACAGAGTTGATTGAAAAATATCTACCAAGGACTTTGAAGTTTTAGTTTTCAGTTTAAAGTTTAAGGTTTAATAATATCGATCCCGGTTCTTTTGAGCTGGGATTTTTTTTTAGTTTACATGGGATTGCACAACTTCCATTTTAGCCAATCCTTTAAACTGCACTTCGATTTTAGGAGGTTCATCGCCTTTGAATGAACAATCACTTAAAATGCTATGAGAGCCTGGAGAAAGTAAAGGAGGGGCTGATTTCATTAAATATTTCCCTTTAGGCTTGCCATTTTTATCATACATCCGAATCAAATCTGTGCCATCGCAAACAAGGCTTTCTCCGGCGAGCAATTCAATCGGCAGGGTAATTTCAGCATAGCTATCCACTTGAATTTTTAAATTATTTACAGACCCTTCTAAACCAGTTACATTCAACCTAAACTGCATCGGTTGTTCCTTCCATGCTTGCTGAAAGTTCCAAGTTGTATGAACAGGTTCACCAGGTTGACGGTCAAATTTCTCACGAACAAAAACCTTCGACATTGCATATTGATAAAAGTTCCATTTCCCATCGCTGATTTTTTCAAGATGGAATTCATTTTTAGGATCTTTCAACAATTCTTGTTGAGCAGCACTAAAGGCATTTTTATTACGTGCAGTTTCCCATTCACGAATAGCATCAAGCAATGCAAGTGAGCGAGGATTATTTCTGACGGATTTGGGGCGAGCAACCATCGCAAAACCGGCATCGTAGCCAGCTGCCCGGGCAAGCATCCATTCCATTTCAGATAAGGTCGTGTTTTCAGCAAGCAGGTACCATCCAAGCATGTGAGGCATATAATTTCTTTCAAAAAGTCCTTGGTTATCAATTCTGTATTGTTGCATGCTCTCTTTGAAACCACCGTACCAAGGTTCGCCCCAATTGTAGTAAGAACCAATGTGCCAATAAAAAGTTTTGCTCAGACTTGTTCCGCTTATAAATTCATGCTTAACATGATCAAATACATCCTTGGAAAACAAATCGATGCCATAATCCCCCTGACCAGCAGCCAATCCACCTTCATGACCATCAAAATCAAGGTGATCAACCCCTGTTTCATTCATCAGGTTGGCAAGATTCAAGGCAACTTCATGTTGCATTTCAAGATTTGGGAAGAATACGTTGTAAGGATGGTCAAACAGTTTTCCAACGCCATCATCTTTTTTGTGAGCAGCAGCTGTTGTGCCAAAAGCGCCACGCTGGCAATCCAATAATTTAAAAGGAGCTACTTCTGAAACTGACTTATAACGAATCAATTCCTTGCCAATTTTAACGGTATGAAGAGCGTTGTTTTTTTGTTCATTGAAATATTCCGGGGAAGCTACTTCAATTTCATTCTGCTGGGCATTTACATCAAAAACCAGCTTTGAAGAACCGGTAAGGCTTAACCGATCGTCGGGAATCGGTGTTATATATGGATCATTTGTATTGATAAAATTAGTGAGTGTGTGAACGCCAAAACGCAATCCAGCCTGATGGGCCTTTTCCACACTTTTTTTCAAACCATCTTTTCCACTGGGGAATTGGGCAGAATCTAAAATGAAGTGGCCCCAACTTTGGAAAGGACCTTCATGATAAAGAGATATCAAACCCGCTCGCTTTGTGTAACCAATCATCTCGTCAACCTCATCTTCTCCGAAGGATGAGATGAGGTAAGATTTTCCGAAAAAAGGCGATTTTTTAAACCAGACACCGTTGATGGTTGGATGCGGCAAATTTTCTGCAAGCTCAATTTGTTCTAATCGATCCAACGTTTCAGATTCCTTGCAAGAAAACAATGCAATCTTACTTCCTACCACAGTTTCCCCTTTCATAATTGGCACTGGCATATTTCTTTGTTGTCCACCCCAAGCATCTACAAATCTTGGTATTTCTCTATTGATGGAATACGCTTGTATCGAACTCCCCCACACATATTGTTTTGCTGCAATGCCCCTCGCCCAAGTGCTTCCTTCATTGTTAGGCATGTCGCCACCCAATGTTTTTATATTCAATACTTGCAAACCAACAGAGGTTTCTCCATCACGCACAACGCCAATAACTTCACCAACAGTTTTGTTAATCGTCGTTAAAAATGGACCCCAAACAATTGCGTCAATTTTATTTGAAGGGACAGCCTTAACTATTTCAAAAACGATATGAGATTTTTTTTCCATCACGTTGACATCAATTGAAATTCCAGCCAACTTAAAAAGCAACGTGATTTTATGTTGTGATTTATTGTAAGTAATTGAGGAAGGAACGTGCCTTTTATTTCCACTCAGCAAGGTAATCAGTGGAGAAATTGAATCTTTATAGAGATAGTTTTTGTTTGTATTTGTATTATTTAATTCAGTGATTACCCCGCTATTGTTAATATCCATTCTGAAATTTCCTGAATTGAAAACAACCTGGGAACTAGCCTTGGAAGAAAAGCAAATAAACAAGAGCAGCAGAGCAGTTTTGATAGAACACATTGAAAGTATTTTTTTTGTACACGCAGTGCATGACTTATTACAGAGATTACCTGACATGCTTTAAAATTTATTCTTTAAAAATGTTTGTTTTGATACTTGACATTTTTTGACAAGGTGTAAATTAATGCATTTAAAATGAAATCAAGCGGGCTTAATCTGAGATTTGGAATGAAGGCAGCTAATAATAACGATTCTTCAGCGCTTACATGCAGCCCATACTTTTATAAGTCAGATTTGCATACAATTGCACTTGCAATCATTAATCCACTGCTAACAATCTTGGTTTAAGCTTAATAATATATCGGCCTTATCCAAAAAAGCATTAGGTTTTATAATGGTCTTGTTGTCCTGTAAAATTTATTTTACAGATGCTTCAATTGAAGAAATAAATGAGTCGAGCAACGGCGTCACTAAATTTGCATCTTTAGCCATATCATCCCATTTTCTAAGATCAATTGCATCTCTGTAATATTCGTTTTTCTCGAATTCGGCCACTTCCTCAAGGTTCATGATTCCACCTTGAATTTCCAAACTTGTCTTTGACGGGGTTGACAATGTTTCATAATAGCCAGGTTCTTTAGCGCACAAATATCTTTTAGCTTGAACATGCAGTTTTACAGGTTCTACCACTGATTTTTTAAAATATTCAGCCAAGAATCTTTCACCTCTTAATTCGTGTAGGTCATCAATGCCACTATCGCTTGCATTATCAGGAAGATCATGCAAAAGATGTCCTACATCGTGTAATAATGAAGCTGTAATTAATTCATCCGAAGCCCCATTGGCCCTTGCTAAAGTTGCACATTGTAATCCATGCTCAAGCTGGGTAACTGCTTCTCCGCCGTACATAGAATTTCCATGAATTTCAAACAAATGAACAATTTTTTGAGTGATCGGATGCAACATATGCGAAATAATTAAAAGGTTAAAAATGCGGTCGAGTTGTTATTAAACAAATAAGATTAAAAAATATCCAGGCCTTATCTTTTAAATCAATTTTAATTTATCAAGTTTCTTGAAATAAATATAGTTTGTAACAGATAAAATAATGATGAAGATTGAAGTAATAAATGCAGTGAATGTAAAAAAAGTTACCCAACTGTAAGTTGTGTTGTTGAAATTTTTAAACAACAAAACAACGGTGCTGCCCAAATAACCTGCTGCATCTGCTACATACATTAAAAACCCAATATTGCTTTTGATTTTAAAATAGGCTATCCATCTTTCAAAGAAAAGTGCATGAAAAGCGATGTAGGGTAAATACATTGAAAATCCAACTATGATCATCCATAAAGTAGGACTAATGAGTTGTTGAGAGAATAACAATGTTGAAATCAACAACAGTAATCCACCAATAAATACAATTAAAAAGTTGATGAAAAATCCAGCTTTGTTATTCTTGATGAAGATCATTGAGCCTATGATAATGATCACTAAAATAGCAATTGGCAGTTCTGAAAAAACCAACATAGTAGGTACATTTTTCATCCCGATACTGTCCCAAAATTCAACTGCAAAATTATCCCGTAAATCCCTAAAAACGGTTAAAAATACATAAATGGCAACAGACATGATAATACCTGGAGCAAAATGGGAGAAGAACATTTTTCTTTCTTTTGGTCCCATGGGTAACCGTTCTGTTCGAGCCAATCTATCAGATTCATTAGGGGGAGGAATAGAATGGAGAAGGTAAACGCCTAAAAAAAGAATGGGTAAAAATATCAATCCAGTTAAAAAGGGCATCCACATTTCCGACACATTCATACTGATCAACAGAAAACTACCAACACCTTTTACAATGCCAGAAGAAATGATGAAACTAGAAGCCATGGCAACACCCAACAACTCAGTATGCCTTCGACCTTCAATATAGCTAAAAACAACCCCCCAAATCATCCCCAGTGGCATGCCGTTTAAGAAGATAAAAGGTAAATTGTAAGGAGCCGGCACGATGCCAAAAAACAACAATGAAATCCAAGAAATAGCCATTAAAATAATGAGTGTGGCGGTTCTTTTGCTTGCAGATAATTCTGAAATTATTTTGATACCAAGATATTTCGAAAGGGTATATCCAATCAATTGGGTGATGATCAATAATATTTTATAATCGATACCCCATAGCATAATGTTGCTGAATTTTGCAGCTGTAAATGGTTTTCTGAAAGCATACATGCTTAAATAAGTAACAAAAACAGCGAGTGAAGCCTTTGCTAAAAATAATAATTCCTCTTTATTGTATTTCTTTTGCATTTATGATAGGTC
>CANLED010000205.1 GCA_947489175.1 Chitinophagaceae bacterium
TTTCCAAAAAATAAGGTAGAATCAACACAAAATGAAATATCGAAGCGATCTCCTTTTGTTTGTGTTCCACTGATTGTTGCAAATTTTTCAATTCCCGTATAAGTGTAAATCTTGTTATTCTTGATATCCACAACATTTTCTCCGGTAAAAATCCCCCAAGGTGTAATCCCATAGTGAAAAAAATTGCCATTTTTTGTATCGCCAACTAAATTCCACGTACCATTTCTAATATCGAGTGTTAGTATTTTATTCTTGTAAATGCTGTCTTTATTTCTATCTTTTAGATAGGCTGGACTCATTTCTGGGCCTATAATGGCTAAACTTTGATTTGAGGTGTCTAAAAAGTGCAATACATTTGAGTTTTTAAAATCTTTTGTTATGTTTTCACTTAATTGAATCGCATTCCATTCAAATGTATTTGAGTTGTATTTTCTTAAATTACCATTTACCGTCCAAAAACCTTGACCCCCAAAAGAATAGATTGCTGTGTCTAATGCAAAAAATAAACAATCAAAATTGTAACCTGAAAAAAATGTTTTATCTATTCTATTATAAACTATACTATCTTTTTTTATTTTAATTTCATAAACCCTGCCTGTTCCAGGAATGCAAACATAGAGACCTTTTTTGCTTTTTATTAATTGGGCTGTAACATCATAATTGATTTTAGGTAAATCTTTAGTTTCAAATAAGCTTTCAGAACTAAGATTAAAAATTATTACTTGTCCTTCAATCTCAATCAATTTCTTAATTATTGGCGGCAACGACCTTGTTTGTGCAAATGGTCCGTAACCAATAATCACCAATAATAAAGTAAAGTATTTTCTCATGTAGATATGCAATATCTACTATCAACCAAAACACAAAAGGTGAAAAAAACATTTTTTTAGGGTGTTTTTACATATTACGTACATCACATATATGTTGTGCATTGAAAATCAGGTATTAGCAACTAAAAAATCAAGAAAAATATTTCACCAATATTTTCACCAACTTTATATTTTGCATTAATTTCTATCGAACTTGTCTTTATTTTTTGTCATCTTACATGATGATTCTCTAACGTATAATTTTGGTTTTAATATAATTTCTTTGGCAGTGGAGAAATCATTATTCAAAAACTGTTCTATAAATACTTTTCCTGCCATCTTCCCAATTTCAAACGATGGTTGTTCTACGCTTGAGATGCTTGGACTGAAAAGATCCAAAGATGGTTCGTTGTTGAAACCAACAAGTCCAATGTCATCAGGCATTTTTAAACCTCTTTTTTTTATGGCAAGCATGGCTCCAATGGCCATGCGGTCGCTAATGGTAAATATGGCATCTGGTCTTTTCTTCGAATTTAGAAGTTCCTCTGTTGCGAAGTAGGCAAAATCTTGGTTGAAGTCGCAATTAACTACCAACTCGGGATCAAATTTGATGTTGTGTTTTTTTAAGGCCATTTTATAACCTTCTAATCGGCTGTTACTGATACCCAAAGATTTTGGTCCCGCCAAAATTGCAATCTTATTATATCCTTGTTCAATCAAGTGTTCGGTTGCAATAAATCCACCTTCTTCATTGTCTAGTATAACGCTGGATGCCACAAGTTCAGGTATGATCCTGTCAAATGTAACAAAAGGAATTTCTCTTTCCTTGAGTACCTTGAAATGTTCATTCGTCTTAGTTTCGCTGGAAATTGAAATGATGAATCCATCTACTAGGCTGTTCAACATTCTTCTGGTATTAACAACCTCTCTTCCAAACGATTCATTGCTTTGACAAACAATTACAGTAAATCCTGCCTCAAGTGCAGCTTCATCTATGCCTTTTACCATCGTAGAAAGTACGTAGTCAAGATTTGGCACTATTACTCCAATAGTATTTGTTTGTTTTTGCCGTAAACTTAACGCCAATCTATTCGGCTGATAATTTAATTGTTCGGCTAACTCAATCACAATTTTTTTTGTTTCTGGATTGATGTCAGCAGCATTGCGCAGCGCCCTGGATACTGTTGATATAGAGAGATGAAGTCGTTGGGCAATGTCTTTTATGGTAGGGGGTTTATTTTGCATGATTGATTTTAATTATTTCACAGTTTATCCCGCTTGAAAAGAATTAAGTTACAATAAAAATGGATTCAATGGTGGACTTCCGGTATTTTTTCCGGTAGCATTACCGGTAACGTTTCCGGTAACATTATCGTTAGATAAATAATAATATATCCTGAAATTCATCTATTTAAAATAAATAAAACATAAAATAATCGTAAATAATTTAATAATTTCTAAGCAAGATAATATTTAGTGTTAGCGTATTTGAATTAATATTACTTTCTTAATTTTTAATCGTTTTACTGCGTTGTAAGATGGGAGAAAAACGATTGTATCATTCTAAAAATCAAAACGAGCCAAATGAAATCAATGTATTTATTGCTGTTTGCACTGCTGATCTATTCAGGTTCAACATTTGCACAAAAAATCGAAATCAAAGGAAAGGTTGTGGATCAATCTACTGGGGAGCCTCTAGGGGGTGTTTCGATTATCACGAACAAAAGTAAGGGTGCTCTTTTAACGAAACCAGATGGAACCTTTGCTTTGTCTCTCGACAAAGGGGCTTCTACACTGGTATTTACTTATGTTGGGTATGTTCCTCAGTCAGTTTCAGCATCCAATAACTCAATGCTTAACATTTTGTTGGTTCCAAAAACACTCACCCAAGAAGAGGTTGTAGTAATTGGATATGGTACACAAAAGAAATCAAGCTTAACCGGTGCTGTTGTTAAATACAAAAATGATAGAATGGATGAATCTCCACTATCAAGGTTAGACCAGGCTTTGCAAGGAAGGATTGCGGGCTTAACTGTGCAAAACATCAGTTCAGAGGCCGGCGCTGCTCCAAAAATTAATATAAGGGGCATCAGCTCCATCAACGCTGGTTCTAGTCCATTAGTTGTTGTTGACGGACAGCCTATCCCAGACGGACTTGCCTTCTTGAACATGGCGGATGTGGAATCTGTTGAAGTACTCAAAGATGCTGCTTCAGCGGCTATCTATGGTTCAAGAGGTTCTGGTGGAGTTATCCTTGTAACAACTAAAAAAGGAACAGCTGACAAACCTAAATATGTATTGAAATATTCTGTTGGTCAAAAAAAGGATTACAAGCGATATGATATCATGACTACAGGTGAGTATATAGGATTGCTTTTTGATGAGATGGCAAAACGTGCTCAAGACTCTACTGTATTACCAGCCAATAATACGGTTGCTGATGGCGACCGCGCTTCTTATGTTGTAGAAAATCTATTTCGTGGTGGTCAAAGTACAGACTGGCAAAGTGAATCATTGAGACCTGCAACATTTCAAAATGTAATGCTCAGCGTTGCTGGTGGTAAAAAAGACGTGAGGTATTTCCTTTCAACAGGATATCAGAATGATGAGGGAATGATGTACAAAAGCAATTACGAAAAATTGAACATCAGAACGAGGGTTGACCTAGACCTAAGTAAAAAAGTAAAGCTGAGCTTGAACGTCAATCCATCTTATTCAAAACGCTCTGCTCCTTCAGAAAACTTTACCAACTTCTGGAGATTTCCAACATGGCTACCTGTTTACCACAATGACGCAACTGCAGCTTTTGTTAATAGAAATCCGCAATATGCTGGAATCAGGGCTGGCGATTACTCACATCCAAGGCACTTCTCAGGATTATCTTATACCGGAACAATGCCTGATGGGACTAACTGGACTTCTGGTGCAACAACTGTTAATCCAAGCGGTTCTGCTCAACAAAATCCTAAATCTGCTGTAATTCGCACAGATATCTCTAACAATGAATACCGTTTGCAGTCATCTGCAGATTTGAACATTATATTGTTGCCCGGACTTACCTTCAAAACATTGGCGAGCACCTATTTGAATTACACAAATGGGTTAGATTTTTCACGAAGAAGTGCTAACCGTGATGGAGACAACAACAGAGGTGAATTTACCAATAACATTTTTATTGATCTTCTCTCTGAGAACACACTTAATTATGTGAAAAATATTGGGAAAAGTGACTTCAACATCCTTGCAGGTTTCACATCTCAGAAAACCACAATAAGCAGGGAACAAACTGCTGCGATTGACTTTCCGAGTGATAATATAAGAACGCTGAACAGTGCAGCACAATTGGATAAGCTAGGGACATTTGGAACTAAAAATCAGATTGGATTATTGTCATATTTAGGTCGTTTAAACTACGCCTATGACGACAAGTATTTGTTTTCTGCAAGTTTCAGGGCAGACGGAAGTTCTTATTTTGGACCAGGTAATAAATGGGGAACATTCCCATCAATTTCACTTGGATGGGTAGCGAGCAAAGAGAAATTCCTTTCAAATATTGATTGGCTTTCTAATTTAAAATTCAGGGGCAGTTATGGTGTTTCTGGAAACAACCGTATTACAGACTTTGCCTTTTTGGATTTGATGTATGGCGCAAACTATTCTTTGGGTTCAGGCACAGGAACTTCATCGCCTGGATTGGTTAATTCACCAACAATCATTTCTAATCCAGCCATCACTTGGGAGAGCACTTATCAAAGCAATTTTGGTTTAGACATGTCATTGTTCAGCGGTAAATTAGGTATCACCTTAGATGCTTACAAATCTAAAACAGACAAATTGTTGCTTCAACAATCTGCAATGGCATTCACCGGAGTTCCGCAGTTTTGGAATAACATAGGTAGTTTAAGAAATACAGGAATTGAAATTGAAGTAACAACCCGTAATATCCAAACTAAAAGTTTCAAATGGTCAACTTCTGCTAA
>CANLED010000206.1 GCA_947489175.1 Chitinophagaceae bacterium
GATTGTGAAAAATTCTTAAGAGGCAAAATAAAGTAAACAATGATGAGGGAAAACTTCAAAATTCTAATACACATAATACAAAATTGCCAAAATATCTGTTCAAGAAAAAAACTAAAATATTATTAAATTGTTACCAAATTTTTTAGTCAGTATTTTTTATTTGAGAATATTAATTTTACAAAAATGAGCAAGGAAGAAACCATAAAAGAACCACATCCATTTAAGGAATATTTCTTACAATTTCTTATGCTTTTTCTTGCAATTTTATTGGGTGCTATTGGAGAGAATTACCGGGAGCAATATACAAATGAGGTCGTTGAGAGGAATATGGAGAGAGAAACCCTCAATGCCATGGCCAATGATTTAAAAACGGATCTTGTGAATTTAGAGAAGTCAATTAATAACAAAACAGATAAGGAACTTTTAGCAAAAAAATTGATAGAATACATAAGCAGTGACAACATTTCCACCTACACGAAAGACATTTATTATTGTGCGCGGGCAATGACTTCAAGAGAGGCCTTTTCGGCATCGGAAGGGGCTGTAACCCAATTGCAAAATTCTGGAGGATACAGCATGATTAAGAACAAGGGTATCATCGATCAAATTAATAAATACCATTACCTCAAAGAAAAAATTTACAAGCTGAATGATACAGAAGAGCATATCCTGATACAATACAGGATTGCTGCATCTAAGATCTTTAAGGCATCTATTTTCAGCAGTATGCTCAATGCCAAGGAATATAAAAATTACAAATTCAACATTAAGCCACTGGAAGGCAATGTAGAAATGTTTTCTGTTGACCCCTCACTTATAAATGAGTTTGTATTCTGGGTATCCAGTGCTAATGGAAACCAGTCTTCAAATAAAGCACAAATGTTACTATTAGAGCAACAGGGGAAAAATTTAATTAATAGTATTGAACAACATTTAAAGTAGCTTAAATCAAATGAAAACGAAAAGGCCAAGCTCACATTACATACTTTTTGCATTACTGGTAATTGTTTTAATAGGAGGAAGTTATTCTGCTGTGATGTTAACTAAGAAAGTCAAAAACTTGGCTGAAACAGTAAGTTCAAACATGAGAAACACCATGGATCCCAAGGCACCAGATCCGGGTAAAACAAAATCGGAAAAATATGAAGTTGGTCCAAAGACCAAAAAAGTTAAAATCGGCACTTATTTAGAGCGAATTGAAGACTTGGATATAAAACAATCTAGTTGGACCTATGAATTTTACCTGTGGTTTTCATGGAATCCAAATGAGATAGATTTAATGGGGAAAAATGAAAAAGTCCAAAAAGATGAAATACCATTTTCCATCATTAATGGAGACATCATAAAAGCCGATAAATTAGAAGAAATCTATGATGCCAAAAACAACATAGCTTATGCACAATATTTTGTAAAAGCAAAGAATACACAATTTTTTGATGTATCTCTCTATCCAATTGACCAACATGATTTAATCATTCCAATAGAACACAAATGGTTAGACAGAACAAAATTGGTTTTTGTACCAGACACTGTAGATTCCAAAGTAAGTTCCAGGGTTAACATCAACGGCTATGAAAAAGAATCAACTGTAAAACTTATTGAAAAACCGCATGCTTACAAATCGGCCCGGGGAAATCCAAAATTAGATCCAGGTTATAAAGTAGATTTTTCTCAATTAAGGATGTCGCTAAGGATATATAAAGGAGGACTCTCGGTAATTATCAAGCTTTTTATAATCATGTATATAGCAGTTTTTGTAACCTTTATAGCCCCTTTTTCTACAGATCCAAGCAGGTACACAGTGGGAGCTCTGTTCACAACAGCAGGCGCCAATTATATATTGGCACAAAAACTTCCACCCACAAATAACTATACCTTGGCAGAGATAATCAATACATTTTGCATGGTAATCATCATAATCATGATGTCGTTATTGGCCGTTTTGCCAAGTGTGATTTTCAAGGATGGCATTATAGATCGAACTGAAAAAAGACTTAATAATTTAATAACACTTTCCATGTTTGTTTTTTTCTTGGTTACCAATATCTTGCTAGCATGGACCGCACTAAGTGTGAGTTAAAAATAAAATCTAAAAAAATAGTTATGTTCGAAGATGATTCATTCACATCGGTAACAGTCCTTTTTATCGCAGTCTGTTTTTTATACATTTTCGGATCAATAACAGTAGGCATCATCAGCAAGAAAATCAACTTAAGTTTCCAACTTGGTTTTATTTGGTCCATCATTTTTACGCCACTGGTTGGATTATACCTGGTCCTTAAAAATGACCCATCAAAGAAAACAAAATTCAAATAATCAACACCCAGTTTCTCACATTGTGTTGATAACAAATTCATAGTTCCAACATAACAATAGATAGTTTTGTGTTGCATTCGGTTGAAATTCGTGCAAGCGAAATTCATTAAAAGGGAAGTCCGGTTCCATCCCGGCGCTATCCCCGTAGCTGTATAAACCAACCCGCAATTAACGGGACTATTTCCACCACAAGCCACTGCGCGAGCGGGAAGGCAGGAAATGGGGTTGAGCCAGAAGACCTGCCTGATGCAATTTATTAACCAGGGCTTTCGGGAGAAAAGCTGGGATGAATTTACTGCTGCAGCAGTAAACCATTTCTGTATTATCCGAAGGTTCATAGTAAAACAAAAACTATGACCAAAAAAATTGCATTGTCGTGCCTACTCCTAGCATCATTAGGAATTCAGGCACAATCAGATTCCACCACAAAAGCATTGAATGAAATTGTGGTAACTGCCAACAGGTTTCCACAGAAACAAATCAAGACAGGAAAAATTCTCACTGTCATTACCAGAAAACAAATTGAGGAAAGTGCTTTTACCCAAATTGGAGAACTGCTCAACAGTCAAGCCGGCATCAATGTAATTGGAAGCAACAATGCGCCAGGAACCAATCCAGACTTGTATTTTCGAGGAGCAGGCACCGGAAACGCATTGATATTGGTTGATGGAAATCCGGCTTATGATGCATCAACTATCAGGTCTACCTTCGATTTGAATTTCATTCCATTGGGAGAGATTGAGCGGATTGAAATATTAAAAGGTGGACAATCAACTGTTTATGGTTCGGATGCTGTGGCAGGGGTTATCAACATCATCACGAAAGAAAATGAAGGTAAAAAAATAGGTTCAACCCTGCATTTATCCAATGCTTCTTACAAAACAAATACTTTAGACTATGGTTTTTTTGGAAGCAACAAAAGGTTGCAATACAAGTTACAGTATCAACGTTTAGGCTCAAAAGGATTCAGTTCAGCAGCAGATACTGCATCAAAAAAAACATTTGATAAAGATGGCTTGAAGCAACATTTTTATCGTGCAGAAATTGGATCGTTAGCAGGGAAAACCTGGGAGTGGAAAACCACTGCACAGTTGAGCAAGTATGCAAATGATTTGGATGAAACGAGGTATGAAGATGCAAAAGATTCGAGGGTAGAAAATGAAAATTTGCAACTCACGGCAGGTGTAAGCAGAAAAATAAACGGCGGCGTAATAAGATCAAATTTTAGCATCAACAACAGTGAAAGAAAGTATTTGGATGATTCATTGTTTTTAAATGGATTTTCGAAATACATCAAATCTGATTTTACGGGCAGGTCGTATTTTGCAGAAATATATGGCAGTTTCAAAATCAGTGAAAGCCTACAACTCTTTGCAGGAGCGGATCACAGGTGGCAGAATACGGACCAGTATTATTTTTCAGTAAGCAGTTTTGGAGATTACACAACATCGTTATCAAAAGATACTGCCAACATAAATGTTAGCAGCGTAATGGGATCGCTTGTGTACAATGGCGAGAAAGGATTCAATGTAGAGTCGGGAATTCGATATAACAACCACAGCAGGTATGGAAATAATTTCACCTACACATTTAATCCGTCGTATGTATATCAGGATAAACTAAAGTTTTCTTTCAACCTATCATCAGCGTTTAAGTCGCCCACATTGTATCAGTTATACGATGGCTATTCAGGAGAAAGAAACCTAAAACCAGAGACATCCATAACATCAGAATTATCGGTACAATGGTTAGGGATAAAAGATGTAACAGCCAGAGCAACCGTGTTTAACCGTACCATAAAAAATGGCATTGATTATAATTACGAAGCGAATAAATATTTCAACTACAATGCTCAGCGTGACAGAGGCTTAGAGCTTGAAACAGGCTACAGGAAAGCGTTGTGGAATGTATCGGTGAATTATACTTATTTGAAAGGGAATGTAACAACAACCAATTTTGAGTATGATGCAAACACTTATGGATATGTAGCAAAGGGAGATACGGTATATTCGCATTTGTTTCGAGTGCCACAACACAGCCTCAATGCAACAGCAGGAATTCAAGTGAACAAGAAATTCTATTTGTCATTATCGCAAAGATTTTCAGGCAAAAGATTTGAGCCTAGGTATGCAGATAGTCCAGTAGAAATGAAGCCCTATAACACAACAGATTTATTTGGACAATACACTGTAAACAAAAACATCAGGGTTTATGCATCGCTAAAAAACATGTTTAACAGCAAGTATGAGGATATTCTTGGGTATAATACGCGGGGGAGGAACTATGTGGTTGGATTTAGGCTGGGATTTTAGTTTAAAGTTTTTGGTTTAAAGTTGATTTTAGTTGAAGTGGCGGGTTAGTTTAAAGTTGATTTTAGTTGAAGTGGCGGGTTAGTTTAAAGTTTTTAGTTTAAAGTTGATTTTAGTTGAGAGGGTTGATTTTAGTTGAAGAGG
>CANLED010000207.1 GCA_947489175.1 Chitinophagaceae bacterium
AATAAAATGACTTTCTACAACTATGAAATGATCAATAGAGGTACCCAAACTTTGTATGATACCTACTTTGCTCAATATGTAGATGCCGATTTAGGTGGTTACAATGATGATTATGTTGGTTGCGATGTATCTAGAGGTTTAGGATATGCATATAATGGTGATAATCTTGACCAAGTAGTTGATGGTAAACCAGGATATGGAGTTAATCCTCCTGCAATTGGAGTTGACTTCTTTGAAGGTCCTTACCAAGATGCTGACGGAATTGATAACTACGGACCACATTCAGATACAATCAATGGTGTTGTTACACCTGCAGTGATGAATGTGCAAGATGCAATCAATGGTAAAGGTATTGTTTACAAAGGTTTAGGGATTGGTTATCAAGATGGAATAATTGACAATGAGCGTTATGGAATGAAACGTTTTACTTACTATACAAGTACTGCTGCTGCAACGCAATCAGATCCAACAACTGCTGCTCAGTATTACAACTACATGAGCGGTAAATGGAGATTTGGTGATGACATTAATTTTGGTGGTACAGGTTTTGATCCATCTCCTGGCGTTATTCCTGGTTTGCATGCAGATTATGTTTTCCCTTCAGATTCAGATCCATTGTATTGGAGCACTGCTGGAACAGCAACTTCATTCCCATGGGCTGAAAATAATTATGATGGAAATAGCACTAGTACTCCTCCTGGTGACCGTCGTTTCGTTCAAGCAGCTGGACCTTTTACTTTGAAGCCTGGTGCGATTAACAACATTACAGTTGGTATCGTTTATGCAAGAAGTACTGACGGAGATTTATTTGCTTCTGTAAGAGCTTTGAGAAGAGCAGATACAAAAGCGCAAGCTTTGTTTGACAACTGTTTTGAGATATTAGATCCACCAAATGCGCCAGTATTGAGAATTCAAGAATTGGAGAATGAGTTGGTTTTGATGATTGAAAATCCAATACAATCAAATAACAAAAATGAACTTTATTCAAAAGAAGATAAAATCAACATCATTGATCCAGGAGATGGAACAATTTATGATAAATTTTACAGATTTGAAGGATACCAAATTTACCAAATGAAAGATGCGACAGCTTCTGTTTCTGACATCGAAGATATAGACAAAGCGCGTTTAGTTGCTCAATGTGACCTTGTAAATACCGTAGGAAGAATCATTAACTTCGAATTTGATGAAGAATTAGGTTTATCTGTTCCAAATGAAAAAGTGAATGGAGAAAACAAAGGTATTCGTCACACGTTTTTAATGAATGAAGATCAATTTGCACAAGGTGTAAGAACGCTTGTAAATCACAAGAAATATTACTACATCGCTGTTGCTTATGCTTTTAATGAATTTAAGAAATATAATCCAGATGACGGAACTCAATTAGATGGTCAAAAAATTCCTTATATTGCTTCTCGTATCAATGCTGACGGTTCTGCAATTACTGGAACGGAGGGAATACCTCACAATCCAGCACCAGAATTAGGAGGTACATTCCAAAATATTAATTATGGATCTACTCCGCAAATCACAAGATTAGATGGAACTGGAAATGGAAATAGAGCGTTAGAATTTACATCAAGTTCTTTGACTTCAATATTGACAGAAGGATATGTTACAAATCCTACTTATGATTACGGTGCTGGTCCCTTGAATGTAAAAGTGGTTGATCCATTGAATTTAGTAGGAGGATATTTTGAATGTAAGTTCAGAAAATACACTAATGCTGGTACGTCTGAGTTTATAAATTATAGAGGAACGGATTCAGCTTCATGGGTGATATACCGTTATGATTCTGAAAACAAAACTACTCTTTTGGATTCAGCTGTTTCAGAAAGAACAATTGCTAACAAAAATGAGCAAATCATTGCCAAGTGGGGTATTTCAGTTGAGATTGAACAAAATCAATATTTCTCTGGAAGCAGCATTAGTAGTCCTCAACCTCCACAATCGTTAGAGTATGATAGATATACAACTCCTATCGAGTCTTCTATTTTCTTTAAAGATTCATCAAAAAGATGGTTGTCTTTTGTAAGTGATAATGACGCTTATTATCCGACAAACTGGATTTTATCTGGTATTTACACGGCAATTGGTGCCGATACAGTCACGGCAGATATTAAGTATTTCAGTCCATATTTGTACAATGACGAGCTCGGAAAAGATCCAACTCAGAGTTATGAGAAAATCTTGAATGGTGGAATTGCACCACATAGGTTAGTCGGTTACAAAGCTGAGTTCAGTCCTTTGGCTTATCCCACAGGAACGGGAGCTTTGAATTCTGGAACAATTTCTACGATTAGAACTAGAAGTAGTATATCAAGAATTCCTAGTGTTAATATTGTATTGACTCCTGACAAGTCAAAATGGACAAGATGTGCTGTTATTGAACTTGGTGCTGACCCTGCATTAAATACAGGTCAGGCTAAACCAGGAACTTTGAGAAATAGTCCAAGTAAAGATTTAGATGGAAATGACATTGCGGGAAGTACAGGTATGAGCTGGTTTCCAGGTTATGCTGTAGATATGGAAACAGGAATGCGTTTGCACATGGCTTTTGGAGAAAATTCTTTCTTAGGAAGTGATAATGGAAATGACATGATTTGGAATCCATCTTCTAGAATGGTTGATAACTCCGGTCGTCCTGTAATGGGTGGTCAACATCCGATTTATGTTTATGGATATAATATAAATGGAGATGGTTGTCCTTACTATGACAAAGTAAATAATTGGGTTTACGATAGAATGGCTGAAGCTACTGCAGCTTCGTACAAATCTGCATTCATGAGTCTTGTTTGGGTTGCTAATCCATTGTTGACAGCTGGTCAAACTAATTTGGCAACAGAAGTAACTTTAAGAGTTCGTGTTAACAAAGAGTACAACGATTTCGTTGCCACAGGTCTAAATGGCGGCAAACCAATGTACTCATGGAAAATGGATGATATCAGAGCTGTAACAGGAAGTCAAGATCAATTAGCGGAAGCGTTGAATTTGATTAACGTCGTACCAAATCCTTATTATGCATTCTCATCTTACGAGACTACAAGAATAGATGTTAGAGTTAAGATCACAAACTTGCCTGATCAGTGTATTGTCAAAATTTACAATATCAGTGGTAAGTTGATTCGAACATTCAAAAAAGATAACCCTGTTACTTCTCTTGAGTGGGATTTAAAAAATAACAAGGGCATTCCTATTGCCAGTGGTGTTTACCTAATTCATGTAGAAGTGGAAGGAGTAGGTGAGAAAATTGTCAAATTCTTCGGTGGAATTCGTCAACCTGACCTTGAAAACATTTAATCTTATTCATTTCAATAGTATAGAAGAATGAAAAATTTTAAGAATATTTTAAGAAACACAGCATTCATTGGAGCAGCAGTTTTAACCTGCTCCAGTGTATTCGCTGGGAATGAAGATCGTGTTGGTTCTGCTGGTGCGTCTCAATTATTGGTAAATCCTTGGGCACGTAGCACTGGGTCTGCAGATGCTGGAATAGCAAATGTAAATGGTATCGAGGGTACTTTTACAAATATCGCTGGATTGGCTTTTACGGATAAGACTCAATTAAAATTCAATTATACTAACTGGTTAGGAAATTCAGGAATTCGTTTTTCTTCTGCTGGTTTTGCTCAAAGATTGTCTGAGTCTAGCGTAATTGCAGTTAGTATTCAAGCAATGAGTTTTGGAGATATTGATATCACTACTGTTGAATTACCTGAAGGTGGAATTGGAGTTTTTACTCCTCGTGTGAATGTATTCAATGTTGGGTATGCTAAGTCTTTCACAAAATCAATTTCTGGAGGTATTAACTTCAAAGTAATCTCTGAAAGTATTGCAAACTTAAAAGCAAACGGAATGGCAATAGATGCTGGTATTCGTTATGTAACAGGTGAGCAAGATCAGATTAAGTTTGGAATCACACTGAAAAATGTTGGACCTACAATGAGATACAAAGGAGATGGTTTGTCAACGCAAATTAACTACGTTTCTACAGGCGGTAAAGCTACTTTAGAACAACGTTCGCAAGCGTTTGAAATGCCTTCTTTGTTAGCGATTGGTGGATCATATGATTTTATCTTTAACGAAAAAAGTAAATTGACTACAATGCTTGGTTTCACTGCGAATTCTTTTGCAAATGATCAGTACCGCTTAGGTTTAGATTATGCAATGACGACTGGTAAAGCTGCATTCAATGTGAGGGCTGGATATGTTTATGAAAAAAATATTTTCAGCATGGAAAACAGAACAAATGCCTTAACTGGACCGACAGCTGGTTTCTCAGTAGATGCAATAGTTGGAAAAAATAAATCAGCGCTTGGTGTAGAATATGCCATGAGAATTGCTGGACCTTTCGGAGTAATTCACACACTTGGTGTAGCGATTAGTTTGAAATAATAAAATATTTATATATTTTTGTAATAACAAGAGAGTCCAAAAGGCTCTCTTGTTTTTTGTTATAAACTCACAGGATATGTCACAGATTACTTATTATACACCAGAGGGATTAAAAAAACTGAAAGACGAATTGCACCACATGAAAACAGTGTTGCGTCCATCAATTTCTGATCAAATTGGAGAAGCACGCGATAAAGGCGATTTATCTGAAAACGCAGAGTATGATGCTGCGAAAGAAGCACAGGGTTTATTGGAAATGAAAATTTCTAAGATGGAAGCTATTATAGGAAATGCCAGAATAATTGATGAAACGAATATTGATAATTCTAAAGTTTTCATTCTGTCGCGTGTAAAAATTAAAAATG
>CANLED010000208.1 GCA_947489175.1 Chitinophagaceae bacterium
CACTTACACTCATGCCTGACTTCAGATCTTGAATGATGGATAAAATTTGAATTTCTGTTTCCTTAGCCCCTTTGTCCACACCTTCTTCAAAACTGTATTTCATGGAAGAATTCCAGCTCCTGATGGAATCTAAATATCTGTCGTACGCAACCAGCTGGCCTTCGGTATAGTTGGATCCATCAAGCAATTCAACTGCTTTTTTTAGATTGGGATAGTTGTATTGGGTGTTCATGGTAAATGATTTAATGAATTCCGGATCGATGAGGTACTTGACCCAGCGAGCTGAAGAAAAGAAACTTCAACAATACATTTAGCTTCAAATTCCCAACCTAAAAATTCAGCTATTTTGAAAAAAATTGATTGTACAAAGTTTCTAAAAACGAAACTTCAAAATTATATAATAATGCTACATCATTGATGGATTTACCCAGCTTCAGATCGTTGAGCGCTGATAGAAGAAGCTGTTGCCCTTCAACAATCCCCGCTGACTTTCCTATCGCTTTGCCTTTTGCTTCTCCCTCTTTAGTCGCTTCATCGATGTCCATTTTCATGGCTTCCCAGGCGAAATAAAGTTCGTCAGCATTCCGTTCCATATCCCAGAGTTGTTCTGGAGTATATTTAGCCCTATCGATTAAACGCAATGCCTTGCGGGCCTCCTTATATTCGTTTTCGTATTCAGTGGTTAACATGGTGTCGAGCATTTCAGGGTTTGATAAAAATGAGAGCCAAACGTCTCGTCTTGATGTTATACTAAAATTACCCAATTTTCTCCATTTTCCAAGTTCCACAAAAAACCATTCCATGCCATCCAATTTGTCACCATTAAAATGTTCATGACTGATACGAAAAGGGTGAAACCATTCCTGCTTGTGGGGATACATTGTTCCTTCAAGGAAACACAATGAATAGGTGACCCTGACATCTGGATGTTATGGCAATTTGTACTTGAAAGTCGAGTCTCGTTTTGGATCTAAAAATGCCATACATCTCTTTTTGCAAAGATGTACTTGTATCTATGTGAGAAGAAGTTGAAAACACGGTTTTGGTAATGTATTTTACCCCAACTGCGCTGTTGAAGAAACAATCTCATCCAGTTTCTCCACCAACTGTTTAGTTACTGCTTTGGCAGAGTATTGTTCAAATGCAGCCCGGTTGATCCTGTTTGGATCAAAGGCTTTACGGAAGTTTTCAAAGTCTTGGAGGCCTGCTAAAAAACGTGCAGAGAGTGAATCAAGGTCTTCCTCCCCTTTCATGGTGATGACGATACCGGCATTGGAAGCCCGCAATACATTCACGGCCGTGCTTTGTTCATGCAAGACCGCGAGGATGGGTTTACCTGATAGCACACCCTGGTAGACCTTGCTGGGCGTGTAGTGCGGCTCTGTGCTGCCGAGGATGAATACTGCATCAGCAGCTTCGAGCTGGGTAAGCACGTCGAGGTATGGGATGCGGTCAGGGTGCTCAAATACAGTGGTTCCATAAAGGCCATGCTTTTCAGCAATGGGTCTGATGGTGCCGAGGGTACCGATGAAGTGGAATTCAGGTTGAGGGAGGTTGAGAGAGGTTGAGGGAGGTTGAAGAGGTTGAAGGGGTTGAGGAGATTGAGGAGGTTGAAGTTGATTAAGGGCCTTGAAAATTTCTTCCAGGGGTTTATAAGCTTTGGGCAGCATTGCGCCGGCGTAGATGAATTTGAGGGTTGAGGGAAGTTGAGAGAGGTTGAGAGAGGTTGAGGGAGGTTGAGCCTGCCTGCCGAAGGCAGGAGAGGTTGAAGATACCTCCTTCCCAGAATTCCTTATAAAATCATGATCTGATTCTTCTCCACCATAGGGCATGGCTGCAGTGAGGGCCTGGGTTTTCAGGTGTGGATTTCGATCGAGGACAGGCTTGTAATAGCCTTCTGATACGCCGGTGATCAAAGCAGCATGTTTGACGGCGATAGGTTCCAGGAGTTTTGCCAGTTGGGTGCTGAACCAATGGCGAGAGAAGAGTTTGTTGGAACCTGGAAATTGATGGACCCATGGATCGATATAATCAATGCCATAAGGAATACCCGTCCTTTTAAAAAGATAAGGCCCCAGGAGGGCCATGTAGAAGGAAGGAATGGGGATGTAGACAAAGTCTATCTTTTCAGCCCTGATAAGTTCCAGCGCCCTCCTTCTCAACTGGAAATAAGCTCGTAAACCAATATCCCCCACGAGCCTTGGCTTAACTACTTTGAATGCCGAAACCTTTTCTATGCGCTGATCAGCAGGAATGAGTTTATGCAGATTCCAATCCAATTCCTCCTCATAAAAATCCTCGTGCACCGTCAGGATGATGGGCTTCCAACCATAAGAGGGCAGGTGTTGCGCAAACAGACGCGAACGGTGCACAGCTGCAAGGTTGGAGGGAGGATAGTGGGGGGATATGATGAGTATGTTTTTCAATGAATATTCTTCAAAAATTTTTTTTAAGTCTAGAAATCAACTTTTTTTCAATTTTTACAGTATAAAAATATGTCACCATTATCATTGAATAGCTCATAGCTATAATGATTAACAAATACATAAACAATGGCATATTTGTAGGCAGCTTGTTGATTAAGGCAACTCCTAATTGTTCATGTATTAAGTATAATGCATATGAACCTATACCCACTTTTTGAATAAATCCTGTTGAAAATACATTTAATGACGTCGGACTAAAACGCAGCAGCAAAAAAAGAAAATTAAAAGCCGCAATCAAAAACTGTCCCTGTAAGGTAACACCTGAATAAACTTGAAATAATATTAAAATAATTAAAGTAATGTTTAAAATTGTTTTTTTTACAACAAACCTATTTGAAAAAAAATAATACCAAATTACTCCAGTGACAAAATGTGGCAAATAAATGAATAAATTAAAAGGACCATTTACCCATTTCTTTATCGAAAAAGATATGGGCAGTAAGTAATTTGAATACTGCGGAGGAATATTAGGCCGATTAAACAAATAATTAAGAAAAATAAATAAAAAAGAGATGTATATAAAAATGTCAAAAGTATTTTTCCGGAACGCAAAATAGATTACCCCAACATAGAAATAAAATTGAATTTCAGGCCATAAAGACCAATAGGAACCATTTAAATAATTTGTAGTAAAATTAAATAATTTGAAAATATCAGGACTAATAAAAGTTATACTGGTAAAGAAATTTAAAACATTTGTATTCACATAGTAAAAAAGGTAACCAGAACCCAGGAAATAAAATATTGCAAAAGTAAATAAAGATGCTAAAAATATTGTTGGAAATAATCGAAAGAAACGATTGGTAATAAATAATCTAAAAGAAACTGTTTTATCAAGTGTCATAAAAATAACAAAACCACTTATCATGAAGAAGAATTGAACCCCGAGCCTTCCATATAAAAAATAATCAAACTGATTCCCATATGGATATAGATTGTTATCATTAAGTGGAAATAGCCATCTAGAAAAATAATGGTATAGTAAAACCATCAAAATTGCAATCCCCCTAAATCCATCAATGATTAATACTCTATTTTGTCTTAACTTAATTTCCTTCATGAATTTAGAATACTATATAATGGAATATGTTAAAATAAATGAGGTAATAAATAAAAGATGAGATTGAAACAAAATTTAATCTAATTAAAACAAACGTTTTTATAGGTAACGCCTATTACAATTTTCATTTAAACTCTTTTCGCAGTAACCAAGAGTCAAGGTATTTTACTATATAACGATTGATTAAGTAAAAGTTGACAAAATAGGTGATGGACCAACCCAGAAGTTTTGTCCCTGGAACGGGGAACATCCATGCATACTGAAAAATTGGTGCAGAATAGCAGATTCCCCAAACAATATTGTAACCCTTCAACATGAGTGCTTTATACATCAAGCCAATCATAAATCCATAAAAGAATATGGGAATAAACATATATACTGGCCCGAAATCAACATAGGATTCAGCAACAGCACCTAGCGAGAATGAAACACCTTCATCTCGACCCGCAAAACTAATACCTGTATATTTGGATGTTAACTCAGAATCATAAATTTGTTTTTTGTCTGGAAATAGAATCCTCGGTTTTAAAACATGTTCAATTGCATCTTGCAATAACTGACCATTTTCATGTGGCAGAAAAATTGGAACCTGTTTCAAGGCTAGAGCAAAATACTCAACATATGAAACACGGTATATCAATGCATCTCGACCACGTTCAAAACTTTCGGAAAAATTCTGAACAGAAAAATCATCAGAAACAATTTCCCAAAGTTTTGAAATGTTTTTTAACTGATCTGTCTCAACTATCATTTGCGTTCGTTCACCGCCTGTAAGATAAGATCTGTACTTCCCCTTACTTGCTGACCAAACAATAGAAACAAAAAAAGAAATTACAGCTGTTAATAATGTAATGAAAATAGCCTTTGTTGATATTCTTCTGTTTAGCGTAAAGAAAGCACCCACCGCTACCAAAATATAGTCCTTAAACGATGCCCAAAATCCAGAGAAACTCAAAATTATTTCTAAAATTATAAAAATTAGAACGTACTTGGTATTGGCAGGTATGATAGAAGTATGAATAATCAGAAATGTCAAAAAAACCCATTTAAAATAAATTAATCCCATTAACATCTGGCCACCAGTTATTGTTAACAAAATTGGTGTTAAGATAGCGGTAAAGAAAGAATATAAAATATATGTTGTAAATAATTTTTTACCGTCATAACGTGAAAGTACCAATTGAAGTTTGGTCAAATTGGTAATAGCA
>CANLED010000209.1 GCA_947489175.1 Chitinophagaceae bacterium
AATGGCATTGCCTTTGTAGGTGATCCAGAATCGGTTAGAAGTCCCCTGTTTCGATACGGAAAACAGGATTTTTCTAGCATTGACAGAACCCCTGGTCCTAAATCAGATAACTATCCAACAGATTGTCGGGTTGATAATTGTCTCATCACCATGACGGGGCGCGACGAGAAGCAAACATCTCCCGTGCATATCTCCATGTCGCACAAAATCACTGTCAGCCATTGCTCAATCTATGATGTGCCAAGGGCTGGCATCAACATCAACGAAGGGACTTTCGGCGGACATATCATTGAGCACAACGACGTTTTCAATACTGTGCTCGAAACAGGAGATCATGGCAGTTTCAACTCATGGGGAAGAGACCGGTACTGGACGCCAGAAATCAATGAGTCAGTTCCTGAAGTGAACAATGACAAGAATTTTCCTTTTCTTGACATGCTTGATGCCAACATCATACGAAACAACCGCATGCGCTGCGACCATGGCTGGGACATCGATTTAGACGATGGATCCTCTTGGTACCGCATCTACAACAACCTATTGTTAAATGGTGGACTTAAAATGAGGGAAGGATATGATAGAATTGCAACAAACAACATCATCATCAACAGTGGACTACATCCGCATGTTTGGTATCCAAACAGCGGTGATGTATTTACAAACAACATCGTCTTCAAAGCATACAGTCCAGCCTTGATGAACAAGGGCATAACTTCGAATGGAAAGTGGGGAAAAACATTGGATTCCAATTTTTATGTGACAGGTATAGGCGCCCTGAAGAAGTTTATTGCAAATGGATGTGATTCCAATTCGATTTCAGGAGATGCCGATTTTATCAATCCAGCCCTTGGAGATTATGGGTTGAATGCTGCATCAAGAGCACGTACTATAGGTTTTATGCCCTTTGCAATGGATGATTTCGGGGTTCAAAAAGCATCTCTCAAGGCGATTGCCAAAACACCCGTTTTCCCGAAAGTCAACCTGATTGCTGATGCCGATAAAATGATCAATGGTCGGAAATATGCTGTATGGGAAAACACTAAGTTATGGACACCCGGGGGGGAAGAATTTTCAGCCTTTGGAATAGATTTTTCCAGCACAGGTATTGCCATTGATGGCATTGTTGAAAGTTCAAACGTTTACAATATGGGGTTCAGAAATGGTGATTTGATTCAATCCGTAAATGAGGCAGTCATCAAAAACGTTGCTGATTTCAAGGGATATTTATTGAACAATAAAAATAGGGGAGAACATCAATTTAATATCATCAGGAACCAAAAACAAATGAAGCTTGTTGTTAAAAAAGATCTTCCCAATGTGGTAGATTGAAATCAACTTAAGAAATGAATAAAGCATATTTCCTAGGATGCGACTGGGGCACTTCAACATTCAGGTTGAGGTTGTTCAATCTAGCAGAAAATAAAGTGATGGGTGAAATTGTTACACCCGATGGTATTGCCAATACGTTCAATTCTTGGCAAGCAAATCAAAGTGTAAATATCATTTCAAGAGAGCAATATTTTCGCCAAAAACTGAAGTTGTATATCGACGCCCTTGCTGAAAAATTGTTATTGAACCTTTATGATATTCCTGTGATGATCTCTGGAATGGCGTCATCTTCAATAGGAATGCTTCTTGTCAATTATGCCGATTTGCCATTTTCGCTTGACGGAAGCAATGCAAAATTTGTGCAAATACCAGCCGATAAGAATTTTAGCAATGATATCGTGTTGATCTCCGGCATAAAAAGTTGTGATGATGTTATGCGGGGAGAGGAAACGCAAGTGCTTGGACTGATGTCATTGCTTCAAGAAGAGGGTTTTTATTATGAAAAAGCCATGCTGATTCTTCCTGGAACTCATTCTAAGCACATTCAAATAGAAGGAAATTTTATAACGAATTTTCAAACCTTCATGACAGGCGAGGTTTATGAATTATTGAGTAAACACAGTATTCTGAAGGATTCTGTTGGAGAAAAAAAATCTGATTTTTTTTCTGAGGATGATATGGATGCTTTTAAAAAAGGCATTCATGTATCAGCTAATTCTTCACTGTTAAACAATATTTTTTCTGTAAGGACAAACCAACTTTTCGATCACTTTGATAAAAACCAAAACAGTCATTATTTAAGTGGGTTGCTCATTGGGGCTGAGCTTCGGAGTTTATCTTTTTCTGATGAAGTACCAATTATTTTGTGCAGCAACAGCAACTTGAATAAGTTTTATAAACTGGGTTTGGAAACATTGGGGTTGATGAAGAGAACCAATTTTTTATCTGTTGAAATGATTGAAAGAGCAACCTTTTCAGGACAGTTGAAACTATTTAACAATATATTCTACAACGCAAAATAAATAATGATATGTTTTCATGGACGCTGTTTGAAAAAGTTCCCATTGTTGGTATCATACGCAACTTAAGTGCGGTTGATTTTGAGAGATTGTTGCCACTTTACATAGAAGCTGGATTTACAACCATTGAAGTGACCATGAATACGGATGGTGCTGAAAGCATGATTAAAAAAGCCAAATCAGATTTTGGTAATTCTATTCATGTTGGAGCAGGAACTGTATGTGATATGAATGGGCTTGAAAAAGCCTTGGATGCTGGTGCAGATTTTATTGTAACTCCAATTGTTGTGAAAGAAGTGATTAAAAAATGTGTGGGAATAGAAGTTCCCGTTTTCCCAGGAGCCTTTACCCCAACAGAAATCTTTCAAGCATGGTCGCTTGGCGCATCAATGATAAAAGTATTTCCTGCATCCCATTTAGGACCTGAATTTATCAAGGCAATAAAAGCACCGTTCCCACAAATAAAGTTGATGCCAACGGGTGGTGTTGGAAGCCATGATATCAAACCTTATAAAGCAGCGGGTGCTGATGCATTCGGAATTGGAAGTCCATTGTTTCCAAGCAAACTAATAGCATCTTCAAATGAAATCGATATTTTGAATCATTTTATAAATTTCATGAGTGCTTTGGAGTAATCTTGAATGAAATTTAAAAGCCTTATTATTTCATAATTTTTATCAAATTAACAACTTTGAGATATTGATTTGTCTAAATTTGCCATTGTAATATTGAATGATGAAAATACCAAAACCAAACGCTTTCTTCTTAATTTTTTCTTTGTTATTCATGTTTTTTTCAAACACATCTTTTGAAAAAAAGAAAACATTTTTTGTTCCCAATGCTACCAACAATAGCTACAGCATTGTAGTTGAAAAAAGTCTTTATGAATTAAACCTTTTTGATTCTACTGGGGAATTATTGATTACCTATCCTGTGGTTTTTGGAAGCATCGATTTGGGTGATAAATTAAACGAAGGCGATCGAAGAACACCAGAAGGGGTTTATCACATCATTCAAAAAAGAAAACATGAAAAGTGGGATCACTTTATGTTGTTAGATTATCCTACCAAAGAAAATATTAAGAAATTCAATGACCGTAAAGCAAAGGGAATTATTCCCAAAAATGCCAAAATAGGCGGTGGCATTGGGATTCATGGAACATGGCCTGAGCAAGATTTTACGGTTGACATTTATCAAAATTGGACACAAGGATGCATCAGCACCAAGAATGAATACATTCAGGATCTTTATAAAGTATTGCCCGTTGGCACCCGCGTTGAAATCAAACGATGAGTTACTCAGTTAATTGGGTAAAAAAATAATTTTACTATTTCCTTTTTTCTGAGTTGAAGTATTGCTTGTAAGAATTATTCTGGTGATTTTATTTCCACCCCATTTCTTCTTGAAACTTTTATACTCCATGCCTTCTGTTGATGGCAACTCTGTGCTGATTGTCCAAGCAGATGCATCATATTTCATGGTAAGCACAACTCCTGCATTTCCTTTCAAAACAACTTCTCCTTTCTTACTCATATCAACGTCACATATCGTCATGAAAACCTCTTGAATAGGGGCGTTGATTTCATTCATCTCATAGGCCTCTGTTATTTCAACCTGCTCTTTCAAACGATTTAATTTTACTTTCCTCACCCATGAATTCAATCCTGCTTCTTTTGGATATGCTGAAGCAATATTCAAGGTTAACGAAGTCTCTTTTTCATTCGATAGATAGCTAACATCCTTTGCCTCAAATTGCCTTCCCTCTTTTTGTCCATATCCATTTACAATTGGCAAATTATGATATGCAGATGTCGTAAACCACAACTGATAACGCTGACTAGAAAAAGTTCTTGCTGTATAATTTCCCCTGCCTGCATCTATGATCATGGGCTGACCTTGTTGATAAATGATGAAATCTCCCACATCATTGTGGTTATGACTTTCTGCATTGTGCCCACCATGCGCTCCTAAAAATAATCCTTTTTCAGTTCTTGTTGTCATCACCTGCACATCATTAATCCATGAGGCATTTGCCGGTTTGTAATTGGCTGCAGATTTATCTATCGTTGCATTGCTCAATAAATTTTCTATTCTTCTCATCCTCATAGATCCTGCTACATCTTTGAATGAAAATTGCTGATTCGCCCACTTGCCAAACTCCACCAACCTGTCGTCCTTGATGGCTTTGCCGAGTCGATACAACAACAATCCGTCTGGTGTCAATGTTGGATCCGCATCCGCAAAATTCACAAAATATGTTTTGTCGATATGGGTGTTGATGATGTAGGTTGACATCTTTTTAATCAAGTCGTTTTCATACACATTTACAGCACCATTTGTTGCACGTGTCAGCAATTCCAAACAATCAAATACACTTGCACCTGCAGCAAACCAATAAC
>CANLED010000210.1 GCA_947489175.1 Chitinophagaceae bacterium
CCTTTCATCAGGCACTGTGCATATCAAGTGTTTTGTTTTCATGATTTGCTTGATAGACATGCTGATGGCTTGTTTCGGCACTTCCTCAAGAGTTTCAAACCATCCTTCACCCCACTGTTGTTTCCTGCATCCTTCGTCAAGGTCAACAACAATGTATGGGTCCTCTGTATCGAAATCTGCAGGCGGGTCATTGAATGCGAGATGTCCGTTTTCCCCGATGCCAACAAAGGCTAAATCAATCGATACTTTTGATATCAATTCACCCAATCTATTGCATTCAACTTCAGGATCGTTTTCACCATCAATCAAATGAATTTCTTTCAGTGCCGGCACTTTTTCAATGAAACGTTCTATCAGGTATTTTCTGAAACTTGCATCGTGGGTAATGGGTAAGCCAATGTATTCATCGAGATGAAAAATGGTCACTTTACTCCAATCAATTTCTTTTTCACTGATGAACTGTTGCAATGTTTCAATCTGACTAGCACCGGTTGCTAGAATGATGTTTGCTTCACCATTTTCTGCTATAGCTTTTCGTATTGTATTTGCAGCCAATGTTCCAGACACAATGCCAAGGCTTTGTGCGTTCTTTTCGATTTGTATGTTCATGATGTTGAATATAACCTAACTGTTGTTAGATTTTTAAGAATATTTTTTTTTGATGAAGGAAGTAAAGAAAAATCCATTTTACTAATATCGCGCAAAGCGCCATGGATAGTACATTGTAGGGGTCTCCAATAATATCACCTATCCATTGAAATAATCCTTTGGTTGCGTATGACCAGTTGATGACTTTCCCTGACATATAAATCAGGATTGAATTCATCCCGATAACCTTGAAAAAGAATGCCCATTTTTTATGACCTAACACATCAATGATAAAGTAGAATAGCGAAAAAAGCAACAGACTGAATCCTACTGTATGCATCACAAATGAGCTCGACCATAGATTTTTATTGATAGGGAAATCGAGGTTCCAAATTTGAGCGATGACCAATGAAACAATACCTGCAATGGCCATCATGCCAGCTTTTTTCGAAGAGGAACTTGGGTTTTTTTTGAGATAATTTCCTGTGATGATTCCTGCCAATGCGGAACTGATTGCGGGAATGTTGTTGAAAAATCCTACCGTATCATGAATGCCCCTTGACAGTTTTCCTGGTAAAATTGTACGGTCTACATACGATGCAAAATTTCCTGGTTCAGTTAGATCTCCCATCGGGAAACCCGGTGCAGACGTAAACTTCAAAAGAATCCAATAAAAAATCAGCAATCCGCCAAACCAAATGACTTGTGTTTTTTCTTTTGTATAGAGATAGATAATGTTGGCAAGCATGTAGGAAATTCCAATTCTTCCGAGTACGCTCATGAACCTGAAATCCGCTACAGGCCTTATTTGTAAGCCATTGTTATAAATCATTCCAAGTATTACCAGTATCATGCCCCGTTTGATAACACGCCACATCAAATTGGTTTTACTTTTTCCTTCATCCAAGGACCTTCCTACAGAAAAGGGTGTTGAAACCCCTGCTAAGAAAATGAACAATGGGAAAATGAGGTCGTATGCGGTAAACCCATTCCAAGTTGGATGTTCAAATTGCGCTGAAAGTCCCTCCCAAAAAGGATTGTGTGTGATTTCAGCCATCGAATGGAATATTTCTTCACCGCCAATGATCCAGAACATGTCAAACCCCCGCAATGCATCAAGGGAGTAAAGACGTTGTGATATTTTACTTGTCATTGTGAATGTGTTATAGAGCGATCCTAAAAAAGGTTATGACGTTTTCTGAATTAGAAACAAATGTGTTGTGGAATAAATAATCAAAAGACTCCCCTCCTGGACAGGAGGGGTGGACTCTGGCGAGTCGCCGAAGGTGACGAGACAGAGGCCGGGGTGGTGGAGATCCCTCGCTTCGCTCAGGATGACAGGATTCCTGTCTGTCGGAAATCCACCACCCCGCCTCCCCAGATTCGCTTCGCTCATCTGTCTCGGCACCCCTCCTGTCCAGGAGGGGAGTCTTGGATAAGAAAAATACGTTTTTAACATATTGATTTTCAATTAATTACAAAGACATCATTATAAAACTTAAATTTTAGGTTCCCAACCTTTTTCATATTCCCTGCTCCACAGTTTCATGGCTTCTTTGTCGTTGAGTATATGTCCATTTGTTGGATCTGTATTGAGCGTTCTTCCTGTTCTTTGGGCAATGTTTCCAAGCTGTACCAACAAGGTGCTTTGGTGTCCGCCTACAATATCTGAATTCAGTTTGCTTCCTTTTTTGATGGCATCAAAAAAGTTCTGGATGTGCAAGGCATCCAGTTCCTGTGCAGGGTCAGCGAGGTTTCGTGCATCAACCACAAAGTTGTTTTTTACTTCTTTGATCAATTTGCTTTTGAGGTCGAATATCTTGTATGAATTACCACTTTCAATGAGCAAGGATCCTGTTTCTCCATAAAATATGATGCCGACACTGCTTCCTTCTGTAGATTTTCCATTACAGCTTCTGCCTTCCCAAGAGATCATGGTATTGTTAGAAAATTCGAGGTTGATTACTTGGGTATCTGGTGTCTGCCAATCGTCTTGGTAGCGGTACCTTCCTCCAGATGAGTTGACCCTTGTTGGATATTCTACGCCCAAGCCCCAACGGGCCAAGTCAACCATGTGCGTGCCATTGTTCAAGGCTTCTCCGGTTCCCCAGTTCCAAAACCAATGCCAGTTGTAATGAATGAGGTTATCCTTGTAGGCCATGCGAGGTGCAGGACCTTGCCAGAGGTCATAATTGAGCCAAGAAGGCACTTCAACCTCTTTTCCAATACCAATAGATGCCCTGTTGTTGGTATACCAAGTTTTGGCGTAATATGGCCTTCCAATAGCGCCGGCATGTACCTCAGCAATTCCTGCAGCTACATTGGGCCAAGAGCGGCGTTGATTGCCCATTTGAAGCACACATTTGTGTTTGTTAGCTGCCTTAACGAGAATTTCACCTTCGTTGGGGTTATGACTGCATGGTTTTTCGAGATAAACATGCTTTCCTGCTGCACAAGCTAGAATTGCTGCTGGTGCATGCCAATGGTCTGGTGCTGTTACTATCAGCACGTCAAGGTTTTTATCTTCTAACGCTTTTCTGAAATCGGGTTCAGCCTTTGGTTTTTTTTGTTGAATTTTTTCAACCGCATCAACACACTTGTCGGCCGCCCTTGAGTCAACATCACATACATACATAACTTCACATTCTTTCTGCGAAGCAAAATTTGAACCAACTGCAAGTCCACGGCTATTTACACCCATGCAGGCTACCGTAATTTTTTCATTGGAGCCGATGATGTTTTTATACTGACTTGCAGAAAATCCGGGCAGAATGCCTCCAATCGAAACAACAGCTGCTGCAGTGCCGGTTTTTTTAATGAAATTTCTTCTTGATGAACTCATGGCAAAGGGTTTAGTTTCTTTAATTTTTGCTCGGCTAATTTTGTGTGTTTTTGCTTGATATCCTCCAGTTTAACGGACTTTCCACCCTGTCTTTTGCTCTCGTCTGCCGCTTCCATGAAAGTATATATTTCGATGGTTTCTGTTGGATTTACTTGTATGTTGCCCGTGGTAAAAAAAGTTATGATATGGTCGAGCAGGTTGTCGTATCCTTTGAATGGTCCTAGCACCATATTCCCTTTTTCACCATAAGCCGTGCCACCATAATCGTGCTTTCCATTTCTTGTCCCCCTGAATGTACCAATCCTGTCATCTTTCCAAGTGCCAACAACAATATCTGTATTTTCAGTTGATGTTCTTGATAACTCCTTACAACCGGTACCCATTACCGTGTAGAGGATTTCCACGCCATGGATGCCATACCAAAATAGGTCGGGATGCGTTTTTTCAATGGTGGCTGGACTAAAACAATCAGCGCCGAGAACGGCACCTATCTTGCCTGATGCCACTTCCTGTGCAGTTTCCATGTAACGCAAGGAGGAGCTTGAAAAGAAGGGCACCTTCGTGCTTGCGGAAAGGCTGTACATGGCAATCACATCAGTTAAAGATGCCGCCACTGGTTTGTCAACAAACAGCGGTTTTCCTGCTTTCATAACTTGATATGCCTGCTCGAGATGTGGCCTGCCATCATTGGTTTCAAGCAGCACGAAATCCACCTTTTTCAACAATTCATCGATAGAAGATACAATTTCCACACCCAATTTTTTTACATCTTCGATATAACCTGGAATGCGTTTTACAGACGATTCAATGTCTGCACTTCCATTGGGGTAAGCAGCTACGATTTTGAAGCCTTTGTATTTTTGATCTGCGTCTGGACTATTCAGCGATTTTGTGAAAGCCACGCTGTGAGAGGTGTCTAGCCCAATGATTCCAATCCTGTTGCCAACTGCTTTTTTTGAAGACGCCAAAACAGGTGACAAAGAACTTGCCAATGTTAGTCCAACCGCAGCTAGAGAACTTTGATGAATAAATTTCCTCCGGTTAAACTTAGGCTTCATTTGATAACTGTTTTGGCATAAAAAAATGGGTGCATAACGTTGAATTTTAAATTTACATTTATTTTTTGAATTTGTAGTTCAAAGACTCCCCTCCTGGACAGGAGGGGTCTCGAGTTTGGCTATTTTAAAAAATAAGTCGAAAAATAGATGGTTTTTCGGCTTTTTTTTGCGAATTTTATATCTAGTTAAAATACTAGATTTTATGGGATACACTACAAAGATTCAACTTATTAAGCGAGTTAAAAGTGAACAGTGGT
>CANLED010000211.1 GCA_947489175.1 Chitinophagaceae bacterium
GTTTTCTTCTCTCGAAGAGAAAGCCTCACCTTCCTCTTCGAGAGAAGGTGAGGGGAAAAATTGTTTAACTTTTTTCCCATCCGCGTCTCCCGAAGGGGACGCGGATGCAGTTCCCTCGCTTCGCTCAGGATGACAGGGGTTTTCTTCTCTCGAAGAGAAAGCCTCACCTTCCTCTTCGAGAGAAGGTGAGGGGAAAAATTGTTTAACTTCACAAAAGTTAATTAGGCTTAATTTTTCACCTCAATTTTTTACTGATGAAAATTGGTACAACATTATTTTCATTGATACTTTCTCTTTCAATTCACGCACAACAATCTAAACCAAACATTATTTTCATCTATGCTGATGACCTGGGCTATGGCGATCTAGGATGCTATGGTGCTTCAAAAATAAAAACTCCTAACCTTGATAAATTGGCAAAGCAAGGTATTCGTTTTACCAATGCACATGCCACTTCTGCAAGTTGCACCCCCTCTAGATTCGCAATCATGACAGGCATTTATCCGTGGCGAAAAACAGGCACCGGTGTTTTGCCAGGAGATGCTGCGTTGATCATTCCAACAAATAAATCTACGTTGCCATCCGTATTTCAACAAGCCGGTTATCAAACTGGTATTGTAGGGAAATGGCATCTGGGACTTGGCAACGAAGTGACTAAAAATTGGAACGGAGAAATTAAACCTGGGCCTAATGAAGTGGGTTTCAATTATTCTTTCATTTTTCCTGCTACTGCCGACCGCGTACCTACAGTGTTTGTAGAAAATCACCTCGTTGTAGCATTGGATACTGCAGATCCTATCAAGGTTGATTATAAACAGAAAATTGGCAACGAACCAACGGGTGCAGAAAATCCTGAATTGCTAAAATTACAGGCAACCCCCAATCACGGCCACAACCAAACCATTGTAAATGGCATTGGTCGCATTGGGTTTATGACTGGTGGAAAACAGGCACGTTGGACTGACGAAGAACTACCATTCACTTTTTTGCAAAAAGCCAAAGACTTTATTGCCTCCAATCAAAAAAAGCCATTTTTTCTATATTATGCACTCACAGAACCCCATGTGCCCAGAATGCCTTCAACTATGTTCAAAGGCAAGAGTGGACTTGGGTTAAGAGGTGATGCTATTTTGCAGCTAGACTGGACAGTTGGTGAAATAATGTTGCAGCTAAAATTGTTAGGGATTGATAAAAATACAGTCATCATTTTCAGCAGTGATAACGGTCCTGTGCTTGATGATGGTTATTTGGATGGTGCTGTTACTCAGCTAAATGGACATACCCCTGCCGGTTTACTACGTGGTGGTAAATACAGCGCTTTCGAAGCTGGGACTCGTGTTCCATTTATCTTAAGCTGGCCAGGCAAGGTGCTGCCAAAAGTCTCTGATGCATTGATTTGTCAGATTGATTTCATCGCCTCATTTTCGAAATTGCTGAATATAAAAATTCCTCCATCAGATGTGTTGGATAGCGAAAATGTATTGGATGCATTGACGGGTAAAACTGAACAGGGTAGAAAAATATTGGTTAAACAAGGTGGGGCACTGTCTGTGATAAATGGAGATTGGAAATACATCACACCCTCAAAAGGTCCAGCAAATACAAGTCCATTACTCACCAATATCGAAACAGGAAATTCTCTTTCACCACAATTGTATTACTTGAAAGAGGACATTGGAGAAAAAAATAACTTGGCGGAAAAATATCCTCAAAAAGTAAAGGAAATGGAAATTTTGTTGAAAAAAATCAAAGGATAAACCCATTGCTCAAACAGTTGCATGTAGACGTCTTAAATCGATAGCTATTGAATTTCTATGTTAAATAATTATGATTGAATGGGTGTCGTTATCAGATATGATACCTTTGCTTTCATATATGAGAAACTTGAAATGTTTAGTTTTTATCGTCTTTTTATTTTCATTCTTGTCTTTGTCTGCCCAAGATTTTGGAAAAATTGACAGCATCATCAACGCAGAAATCCAGCAAAAAAACATAGCGGGTGGCGTTGCCCTGATCATCCATAAAAATAATGTTGTGCTTGACAAAGCCTACGGATTTGCTGATGTTTCAGCAGCAAGGTCCATGAAGACAACGGATATTTTCAGGATTGCCTCTCAAACAAAAGCAATTGTTTCGATTGCATTTTTACAACTGATTGAAAAAAACAACATTTCTCTTGATGCACCTGTAGAAAAATTTATTCCTTCATTCTCTAAACAAAAAGTGGCCGTTGTTGATGGTGATGGCTTTAAGTTTGTTGATCTAGAAAGATCAATCACCTTGCGTGATTTATTAACGCATCAATCTGGAATTTCTTCTGCGGATGAATACCCAAAGTTCAAAGCTTTGTTCGAAAAATATGGGTTAAATAAGTCGTTAAACAATGGATTCAAATCATTAGAGCAGGAAGTCGCTCAAATCGCTGCCATGCCTTTGGTTCACCAACCTGGCGCTAGGTTTAGTTATGGATTGAGTACAAATGTGTTGGGTAGGTTGATTGAATTGATGTCAAAAATGTCGCTTGATCAGTACCTGAACAAATATGTTTTTGTTCCTTTGAAAATGACCGATACCTATTTTTATCTCCCCAATGATAAAAAACAACGTTTGGTAAAGGCATATTCAAAAATCAGTAAGGATAGTTTGGCAGAAATATCCCCCGCAGTTTTCCCCATAAACTATCCCTTGCAATCCAACATTCAATATTTTTCGGCCATAGGTGGACTCGTTTCTACAACGCATGATTATGCAAAATTTCTTCAGTGTTTGCTCAATAACGGCATCTCTAAAGATGGCAAAGTGTTAATCGGAAAAACAATATTGGAACAATTCTGGTCCAACCAATTGGGAGAAAAAACCTTTGTTTTTGGCGGGGCTAAATCACTCAATAATTTTGGGTTAGGAGTTGGGTTAACAACCAAGGCTGGACAAATAATCAACCATGCTTCTGAAGGGAGTTTCTTCTGGGGAGGTGCCTTCAATACAGCTTATATGGTGGATAAAAAAAGAGAGTTGATTACCTTGTTTTATTTTCAAAGAAGTCCTTTTGTTTTGCCTCCCTTGCTTTCAAAGTTGGAGAAAACGGCCATTGATATCATTGATCCTACACCTGCTGGTGACAAAAAATAGGTTAATTAAAGATTTTGGTTAGTCCTTTCGTTATCTTTTTATAATCACGTATTTGTAATTAATTGAAAGTCAATATGTTAAAATGCAGGCTTCCTCCATCAAAGACTCCCCTCCTGGGCAGGAGGGGTGCCTAGACAGATGAGCGAAGCGAATCTGGCTAGGCGGGGTGGTGGAATTAATTTAAGGAAATCCACCACCCCGTACTCTGTCTCGTCACCTTCGGCGACTCGCCAGAGTCCACCCCTTCTGTCCAGGAGGGGAGTCTTGTGGTTATTGTTTCTACTTCAGAAAACGTCCCACCTTTTTAGCGTCTCCCCACAACACATACAAGATGACAGGTTACTAATTCAGGACGAGGTTGGGTGCTGAAATACTACCTATTAACCTACTTAAAGTACCCAAAACTAACTCAATGTTTCTCAATTGTTAATTAATTCTAATGCTTGCATTAGTAATTGATTAAGAAATTGTTGTTGGTTCTATCGAGGTATCAACACATGTAGATTTGCCGTTATATGAACAAGTATATTTTCATTGGGTTGGTATTTTTTAGTACCACGTTGCAATCTCTTAAGATGTTTGCGCAAACACCTAAACAACCTTATCTGCCAATTCAAAGCAACCCAATTTCTAAAAATTATTTTTTTACTACGCTGTGTAATCAGGATTCCATCGTTTCGAAAATACTCAGGGATGACAGTGTTGTAAGGCATTGGAACCTCCTTCGTTTAAGCGCTATGAAAAACGCTGCAATGAGCTGCAACAACGATGCAATATGCATGGTAAAAAAATTGCTCATCAGTGATGAAGAAATTTCTTCAATAGGCGCTAGGATGATGCAATTAAAAAACCGTACTCAGTTTGCTAATTTGTTAAATCGTCACCTGATTCCTTCTGGTGCATACAATCAACTTGTTATCAACGATAAAAATCAAGATTCATTGATATACAAGGCTTGGCAACAAGATGCCAAGGGTATGAATTTCACGTTGTCTGTATACGCTGCAGGCAAACGTCCGAACTACCCATTGATAGATTCCAACAGTTTGCAAATTTCCACTGTTGGCACTTATCCTCGCTCTTATCTTTCACAGGTTAATCATATCCTAGGATATCTTTCTGATGTTGCATCTTATGACAGCAGCTTTTTAAGCTTGCCCATTTCTACTGTTAACTTATTTCTTGAGATGAATGAACGCACCCAGTCTGCCGACTTCGAACCGATGCATTTGGGGGTAAATGAAGGGGCTGTGAAGAAAATCAAAACATTAAAGTGGACCAACTATCCATATTCGGTTATTCTAGTGCCTGGTGCTGGTCCATCAGACCCAAATACAGCGTTAAGTGCAGAAGCTATGATTAGGCTCCGAATAGCTTCTGTTCAATATCATTTGAAAAAAGCACCTTTCATTATAGTAAGTGGCGGCAATGTGCATCCCTACAAAACCAGGTTTAACGAGGCCATCGAAATGAAAAAATATTGTGTAGAACAGCTTGGTATCCCTGCCTCTGCTGTCATTGTTGATCCCCATGCCCGTCACACCACAACAAATATGAGAAACGCCTCTAGGCTGATGATCAGATACGGCAT
>CANLED010000212.1 GCA_947489175.1 Chitinophagaceae bacterium
TTAATAGAAAGGGGATATAGAGAAGGAGTCAATACGTATATCGAAACTTTAGATGCGAGAAATCAACTCATCAATGCCAGTTTATTAATCAACATAAACGAGTTTAGGGTTCTGATTGCAGCAGCTGAACTTGAAAGAGAAACGGCATCATATCAAATTCAATCCAAATAAGATGAACATCAAAATCAAACAAATTGGCATTGCATTATTCATGAGTACTTGTATGTTTTCATGCAAAGAAAAAACAATAGAAGCAGTGGTTTCTCTTCAAGATACAATACCAGTAAAAACCATTCCAATAACTTTAACCAGCATGCAGTTTCCGATTGAGACATCCGGACAGTTTACAACAGAGGATGAAACATATTTGTCATTTAAAACGGGGGGTATTACAAAGAATACTTACGTGAAGGAAGGCGATGCTGTGAAAAAAGGACAGTTACTGGCGAGTTTGGATATGACTGAAATACAAGCCCAGGTGCAACAAGCGAAAATTGGGTTTGAAAAAGCGCAGCGTGACAACCAAAGAGCGGGTAATTTATACCGAGACAGCGTAGCTACTTTGGAGCAGTATCAGAACAGCAAAACAGCATTGGATTTGTCACAACAACAATTGAATGCCGCAACATTCAATGCTCAGTATTCAGAAATTAGGGCTCGGGGAAACGGGTATGTATTGAGGAAATTCGTCAATGATGGACAAGTAATAGGACCGGGAACACCTGCATTTCAAGTAAAAGGAGCAGGAGATCAGGATTGGGTATTAAAAGTGGCGGTTAGCAACAAAGATTGGGTCAACATTGAAAAAGGTGATCAGGCTTTCATCATTCAAACAACAGCAATAAAAGTTCCAGCGAAGGTGGTTAACAAATCAGAAGGAACAGATCCCATAACAGGAACCATGTGGGTTACGGTTAAACCATTGACAGCGATGGCAGAAAAAATAGCAACAGGTAGTTTTGGTAAAGCAACTATTATCCCATCAAAATCAACCACCGGTTGGATGATACCTTACGATGCAGTGCTGGATGGCAATGAGCATGATGGGTTTGTATTCATCACCAAAGACAATAAAACAGCAGAAAAACTAAACATCAAGATTGGAGAAATTACGAACAAAGGTGTGCAGGTTACAAGTGGATTGGAAGGGATCAACGCCATCATCATTTCAGGCAATGCGTATTTAAACGAAGGCTCACCTATTAAGATCATCAAGTAATTCCAAAAAAATCATGAGAATTTCAAATTACGCGGTAAAAAATTACCAGTTTACGTTGATCATGTTTGTGATGGTAATAGTGCTTGGTGTAACCACCATCATGGATATGCCCAGGGCTGAAGATCCAGACATGAATGCCCCACAATATCCAATCATTATTGTGTATCCTGGTACGAGTCCGAGCGACATGGAAGAACTTGTGATCAATCCAATTGAAAAAAGAATCTATGGTTTAGAAAACATAAAAAGGCTTCGTTCAACTATCAGCGATGGGTTGGCCGTGATCAATGTTGAATACAAATTTGGCAGCGATGTAGATGAAAAATACAGCGAATTGATTAGGGAAATCAACAGCATCAGGAATGATTTACCCAAAGAAATTGCAAAAATTGAGGTCCAAAAAATATCACCAACTACGGTGAATGTTTTACAGATTGCATTGGTATCAGACAATGCCAGTAAGGTTTCGCTAAAGCAGGCTGCTGAAGGGTTACAGGAAGATCTCGAAAAAATAACAACCTTAAAAAATATTGAAATATTTGGCTTACCAGAGCAAGTCATCAAAATAGATTTACAGATAGAGAAGCTTGCACAGATGAACATCAGTACAGACATGGTGATGAATGCCATCAAAAGTGAAATGGCGAATATCCCAGGGGGAAGTATTGTAGAAAACAGCAAGACATACAACATAAAAACCAGTGGCAATTATCAAAACATTGAAGAAATAAAACAAACGGTAGTATTCAGCTATCAAGGAAAAAATGTTTTGCTAAAAGATGTTGCAGCAATCAACGTTGACTTTGCAGAAGCGAAACACATAACAAGGTTGAATGGACATCGCTGTGTATTTGTAGTTGCGGCGCAGAAAGCTGGAGAAAATATATCCAAAACACAAAAAATTTATTTGCCGGTATTGGAGCAATACAAAAAGAAGCTGCCCAAGAACATAGACATGGTGGTGCATTTCGATCAGGCTGTGAATGTAAACAACAGGTTGGGAGGATTGGCAAAAGACTTTTTAATTGCCATCCTTTTGGTAGCCATAACCTTGCTGCCATTGGGTTTGCGAGCTGCTTCGGTGGTGATGATATCTATCCCATTGTCACTTGCCATAGGAATTGTGATACTGAATCTGTTCGGCTTCAATTTAAACCAGCTGAGTATTGTAGGCTTTGTAGTAGCCTTGGGGTTATTGGTAGATGATAGCATTGTGGTAGTAGAAAATATTGAACGCTGGTTAAGGGAAGGATATACAAAAAGAGAAGCAACACTCAAAGCAACAAACCAAATAGGGAAGGCGGTTTTAGGTTGCACCGTAACCTTGATCATTGCATTTATGCCGCTTGTTTTTTTACCAGAATCATCTGGAGAATTTATCAGAAGTTTACCGTTAGCAGTCATCTTTTCAATTTTAGCATCTTTGTTGGTATCACTGACAGTTGTGCCATTTTTATCGAGCAGGATCTTAAAACAACATACAGGAAATCCGGAAGGAAATTTATTCCTTCGCCTGCTGAAAAAAGGCATACACAAAAGTTATTCACCCATTTTAGAAAAGGCATTAAAGAGACCTATTTTAACGGTGGTACTTGCAGGATTGGTTTTTATCGGATCGCTACAACTCTTTCCTGTTATAGGTTTCAGCTTGTTTCCAGCATCTGAAAAACCTCAGTTCATCATTAATATCATCAGTCCACTCCAATCCAACATAACATATACAGACAGCATTACAAAACAAATTGAAAAGGAGCTCAAAAAATACCCTGAAGTAGAATATGTTGCTGGGAATGTAGGAAAAGGAAATCCTAGAATGTATTACAACATTATCCCTGCCAATGAAAAATCTGATTTTGCGCAGCTATTCATCCAACTAAAAAATAACATCTCTCCAAAAAGAAAATTAGAAATTATTGAGCAGTTAAGAAAAAACTGGACTCCCTACTTAGGTGCAAAAGTTGAAGTTAAAGACTTTGAACAAGGTCCACCTGTTGTAGCGCCAGTTGAGGTAAGGTTATTGGGTGAGAACCTAGATACGCTGAGAAGCTTAGCCATGCGGGTTGAGGAGATGTTGAACAGAACGGAAGGAACGATTTATACAAATAACCCTGTTAAGAATTTGAAATCAGATATCAAAGTAGAAATCAATAAGGAGAAGGCAAGCATGTTGGGAGTTCCTACTGCTAATATAGACAGAACGGTAAGAATGGCTGTTGCAGGGATAGACATGGGGAAATTGACTGACAAAAATGGCAATGACTATAACATCTTGTTGTCTAAACCACATCCAGAGCATCCAACTGTAGAGGTGTTTGATAACCTTTTTATCAACAATGTTGCAGGGAAAGCAGTTCCATTGTCTGATTTAGCCATTTTGCATTTGGAAACCTCACCTTTGAATATCAACCATTTGAATAAGATCAGGACAGTTTCTGTTTCTTCATTTGCACAAAAGGGCTACTTGAACAACAATGTAATTGACGCGGTGATTAAGGAGATGGACAAGATGAAATTGCCCACAGGATATAGCTATAACATGGGTGGTGAGTTGGAAAGCAGGAATGAATCATTTGGAGGTTTTGCAAACATCATCATCATCACAATATTTTTCTTTATTGCAGTGCTCGTACTGGAGTTCAGGACATTCAAAAGTACGTTGATAGTTTTATCTGTTATACCTCTTGGCATTGTAGGTGCTGTGCTGGCGCTGCTAATAACAGGCCAATCACTCTCTTTTGTGGCATCCATTGGCATCATCGCATTGGCGGGCATAGAAGTAAAAAATACGATTTTGCTGGTGGACTTCACAAACCAGTTGAGGGCTGAGGGAATGCCATTGGATAAAGCGATTAGGGAAGCGGGCGAAGTGCGTTTTTTACCGATTATCCTTACCACACTTACTGCAATTGGAGGGTTAATTCCCATTGCAATTTCAACAAACCCCCTCATATCGCCACTTGCGATAGTTATGATTGGTGGACTAATCAGCTCAACTCTTTTGTCGAGGGTTGTAACGCCAGTGGTTTATAAGTTAATGCCGCCGAAAGTTTAAAGTTTTTGGTTTAAAGTTTATCAAAGACTAGTTTAAGGTTTTTGGTTTAAAGTTTACATTTTATAGTTTAAGATGGATTTCAGAGTAAAGAAACTTTAAACCAAAAACCTTAAACTAAACATTATTCCTTAAGCAATCTCACCACCTTCACGTCCCCATTATCGTGAATTGTTGATAGAAAATATACCCCAGTTTTCAATTGTCTTACATCAACCTTGTTGTTGCCAGTTTTGAGAGGAAATTTCTGTACGACCCTACCTGTCAAATCGCTGATTCGACCATGCTCTACCGAGATGCTGTTACATTCTACATTGATTAAAGAGCGTGCTGGATTGGGTGAAATAACAACGTCAAGTTTTTCATCTTGTTTAATGGCCCTTACCCAAGAGTAAGAAAAATTTCCGTCAAAGTCTTGTTGTTTGATCCGATAAA